>JAKMFG010000309.1 GCA_022425565.1 Alphaproteobacteria bacterium | reverse complement strand
GGATCAGGTCAAGGTCGGGAAAGCTGGCGTTCAGATCGGCGACAGCGGCCAGATTGACCGACGCATCCTCACGGATGGCGGTATGCGGACAGCCGCCTGTCTCGACACCCCGGATCCGGTCCGCCGGCAGCACCTGCGCTCTGAGCAGATAGTCCGCGTCCTCGCGGGTATAAATGTCATTCGTGATCACCGCCATCGACAGATGCGGTGCCAGTGCCCGGCAGAGCGCCTCTGTCATGCTTGTCTTGCCGGCCCCGACAGGCCCGCCGATACCAACACGTAGTGGCCCGTGCTTGAGTGCCGGTGATGGGGAATGGCTGGCGGTTGTTGCGGCGCTGGTCATGTTCGGTAAATCCGCTGCTCGGCTGTTTCATGTTCAAGTGATGCCAGCTCTGCCGCTATCGAAAAACTGCCAATCTCGTCACATGGCGTTGCCACGGCCAGCTCAGCGGCGGTCTCGATCTCGGGCATAAGGGCGACAAGACATTGCTGGCCATCAAGCTGACCGATGGGAATTGTGCGCACCGCAACAGATATCTGATTGGCGCACCAGGACTGCAGATACGCACAGACAAGCTGGTTGCGGTCAAGGCCAAGGGCGCTGCCAGCCATGCCAACAGCCACCGGATAGGCAAGCCCGTCCACCAGACTCAGCCTATGCGTGTTATTGACCACTGCCGTGAAGGCACGCCCAAGTTCACTTGTTTCGAGATGCCGTTCGGCGCCGGCACACAGTGACAGGCACAGATCATTCACAGCCTCGCCGGAAAAGGCCGCTGCCACGATCACGGCATCTGTTTGCGCGGCACCGTGATGCAGCGCCATGGACAGCCATGACTGTAAATCCTGCCGGTTCCCAACGGTGCCGTTGGCGATAGCTGTCTCAAGACCGGCCGAATAGCTGAAAGACCCGATCGGAAAGGCCGGCGAGAACCAGTTCTGCAGGATCAGCTGTTGATTGGCGGCGGTTGTCGCGCTGTCTTTCAATGTTCGTTCTTGCTCCCTCAAAGCCCGATCCCTCAATTCTCTGTCCTTCAGTGCTCGTGGCCGTGCGTGCGGCCATGACCATAGGCGCCGCCCTCGGGCCGGAAGGGTGCGGTAAGCGAAGTCACGCTTGCGCCAAGCTGTTCCAGCATCGTCTGCAGCACCGGATCATCGCGGATCAGAACGTGATCCTCGCAAATCTGGCAGGGCGTGTGACGGTTGCCGATATGCCAGGCAATGCGTAGCAGATTCGCATGACGCACGACCAGCAGCGGTTCGCTGGCGGCGCGGACCGCGATCACCCGCCCGTCATCAAGCTGGAACCCTTCGCCCTCATTCACCGACCGCGTTTCGGCAAGCTCGACAAGAAAGGCCTCGCCGCCATCGCTTGTCAGCTTCTTGCGGCGGAGGAAACGGGCCTCATAGTCAAGTGTTACCGAATCCCGCGCGGTGTCCTCGTGAAGATGGTATTCGATGGTCTGTGCGATATGCATTGGCAATCTCCCGGCTATATCAGAACAGGAAGTAGCGTTGTGCCAGCGGCAGCTCGTCAGCCGGCTCGCATGTCAGCAACTCGCCATCGGCGCGCACCTCATAGGTTTCCGGATTGACCTCGATCTCAGGGCAGTAGTCGTTATGCACCATATCCGCCTTTGAAATCGTGCGCGTCTTCGCGACAGGCATTGTTGTCTTGGCAAGGCCAAGCCGGCCGCCGATGTTGTCATCCTGCGCCGCCGCGCTGACAAAACAGACAGCAGACTGTTCGACCGAACGGCCATAGGCCCCGAACATTGGGCGCGTATAGACGGGCTGCGGGGTCGGGATCGAGGCGTTGGGGTCACCCATCTGCGCGCAGGCAATGCTGCCGCCAAGAAGCACCATTTCCGGCTTCACGCCAAAGAAGGCCGGATGCCACAGCACCAGATCGGCGCGTTTGCCAACCTCGATTGAACCGATATGGCCGGAAATGCCATGCGCGATTGCCGGGTTGACGGTGTATTTGGCGACATAGCGCTTCACCCGCACATTGTCATTGTCACCAGTTTCCTCGGGCAGGCGGCCGCGTTGGACCTTCATCTTGTGCGCCGTCTGCCAGGTACGGATGATAACCTCACCAACGCGTCCCATCGCCTGGCTGTCCGAGGCGATGATCGAAAATGCGCCCATGTCATGCAGGATATCCTCGGCGGCGATCGTCTCGCGGCGGATCCGGCTTTCGGCAAAGGCGACATCCTCGGGGATCGACTTGTCCAGATGATGGCAGACCATCAGCATGTCGAGATGTTCTTCCAGCGTGTTGACCGTGTAGGGACGGGTCGGGTTTGTCGAGGATGGCAGCACATGTGATTCGCCGCAGATCTTGATGATGTCCGGTGCATGACCGCCGCCGCCACCATCGGTATGGAAGGCAACGATCACCCGGTATTTCATCGCCGCGACGGTGTTCTCGACAAAGCCGCTCTCATTCAGCGTGTCAGTATGGATCATCACCTGAACATCCATCGCATCGGCAACCGTCAGACAATTGTCGATGGCGCCGGGGGTGGTGCCCCAATCCTCGTGCAGTTTCAGGG
>JAKMFG010000308.1 GCA_022425565.1 Alphaproteobacteria bacterium | reverse complement strand
TCCAGCTCTTTGCTCCTTGCGACGAACCTTAGATATTGTAGCGGAATCTCGGCCTCAATCTCGTAATTGCCGGAAGCCCGGGTGCGAACGAGAACATCGCCTTCCCGCGAAAAGGACCGTTGCGCGGGAAGAATGAAAATAATCTGACCATCTGCTGGCGCGGTGATCCGAGCCGCCTTGATTTCTGTTTTCACCTGACAGATTTCCAGCGAAATGCGGGCCAGCGCGGCGTCGGCGAGCGCCAGCTGGGTGTCACGAGAGGTCAATGTGGCACGGCGCTGAGCAATCTGCTGTTGGACATTGAAGACGGCGTTCCTGGCGGTCTCGCCGGCATCGACTGCCAGCGCGTTGCGTGCCACCAGACTTTCGGCCCGTTTAGCCTTACCTTCCAGCAATGTCAGTTGTGCCTTCAGAAGGGCGAGTAGCTCCTTGTCCCCAGAAAGCGCGACCAGCGTCTCCTTGCGCTGGAGCTCTGCTTCGTCCTGCTGCGCCTCGAGCAGCGCAAGCCGGTTTTTCAGATCGGTGGCGTCCTGAACCGCGATGAGTTGCCCGCGCTTGACCGCATCGCCAAGCTGAAGCTCTTCAAGCACGGTAACCGCATTTGTTGTTGCAGTGATGGCTGTGGCCTGCCCTGCCGCGACACGACCCTGCACATCTGAGAAGATCGAAAGAACCTCTTCGCTTGCCTCGCTGACGCTGACTGAGGCGGTACGCCCGCCAAATCCCTGCGCAATTGCCGATATGCTTGAAAGAAATACCAGCGCGCAGATGATGCCGGCGGCGCTGGCAAGCCGACTAGTCTGACGGGGAAATGTCACAAGAGGCCTCCAAGTTCAGTACCAGACGCGCGGTCGCGCAAACGCCTGCCTGCTAATGGGGAAGATACCCATCAAGCAATCGCCCGGGCAACCGACCCGTGCGACAAATTGTCAGAAAACAGTTTTGCAGAATGTGCGACTTCGCGGAATGCACCACGCCGGTTGACAGACAGGGCTGTTCAGGGATATCTCCCATCCCACGGAGAGGTGGCAGAGCGGTTGAATGCACCGGTCTTGAAAACCGGCAAGGGTGAGAGCCCTTCGTGGGTTCGAATCCCACCCTCTCCGCCATTTCCTGTGACAGAATGCATAAAGCGGCCCGACGGCAGAGTCATGTCTCGCTTGATCTGGCCCACAGGTTGATACCTGACTCGACGGCGTATTTGTCGATTTCAGCAAGCTCATCCTTGGTGAATGAAAGATTGGCTGTCGCCTGCACACAGTCGATCACCTGTTCGGGTCTCGATGCACCGATCAGCGCCGAGGTGATGCCCTCATCCCGCAATACCCATGCGATTGCCATCTGCGCCAGCGTCTGGCCGCGCCCCTCGGCGATGTCGTTGAGCTTGCGGATATTGCCGAGTGATTCGTCATTCAGAAATCCGTCCAGCAGCGACTTACCCTGTGTCGCGCGGCTTCCCTCTGGCTCGCCGTTGAGATATTTGCCGGTCAGCATGCCCTGGGCAAGCGGTGTAAAGGCAATCGAACCGATCCCAAGCTCGTGCAGCGCCTGCTTGAGCCCGTCCGTTTCCACCCAGCGGTTCAGCATGTTGTAGCTTGGCTGATGGATCAGGCAGGGCGTCCCCAGCTCATCAAGGATGGCCGCCGCCTCGCGCGTTTTTTCAGAGTTATAGGACGAGATTCCAACATAGAGCGCTCGGCCGGATCGCACGATGTGATCCAGCGCGCCCATGGTTTCCTCAAGGGGGGTCTCCGGATCGAAACGGTGCGAATAGAAGATGTCGACATAATCCAGCCCCATCCGCTTCAGGCTCTGGTCGCAGGATGCGATCAGGTATTTCCGACTGCCCCATTCGCCATAGGGGCCTGGCCACATGTCGTATCCTGCTTTCGAGGAAATGATCAGCTCATCGCGATAGGGTGCGAAATCCGTTTTCAGAATCTCGCCAAAGGCAATTTCCGCACTGCCGTAAGGCGGGCCGTAATTGTTCGCCAGATCGAAATGGGTGATGCCATGGTCAAAGGCGGTTCGGCACATGGCCTGCTTGGTGTCATGGGTGGTGTCACTGCCGAAATTGTGCCAGAGGCCGAGTGACACTGCAGGCA
>JAKMFG010000025.1 GCA_022425565.1 Alphaproteobacteria bacterium | reverse complement strand
CTTCCGTCGGCACCGTCATCACCAAGGGCGGCGGCCACGACATCATGGGCCAGCCCGTCATCACGAAGCGTCACGCGGAGCCGCTCGCGGACAAAGGCAAGCAGGTCGGAATCGACAGCATCAAAGCCATGCGCCTTTGCCGCAGCCGACAGGATCGGTCCAAGCGGCATGCGGATACGGCGCTCGCGGATGATACGGATGATGCCCAGTGCGGCGCGGCGCAGCGCAAACGGATCCTTCGAGCCTGTCGGCTTGGCACCGACACCGAAGAATCCGACGAGGCTGTCGATCTTGTCGGCAAGGGAGACAACGCATCCCTCTTCACTGCCGGGAAGGCTGTCGGCCGGACCCTGGGGGCGGTAATGCGCGGCAACGGCATCTGCCACGGCAGGGTCTGCCGCACGGATGTAATGTCCGCCCATGATGCCCTGAAGCTCGGGGAATTCGCCAACCATGCCGCTGACAAGATCAGCCTTGGCCAGCCGCGCGGCGCGCGCGGCAGTGGCAGCGTCACACCCCTCGACATGGCCGGCGATGGTGGCGGAAAGCGCCTCAAGCCGCATCGCCTTGTCATGGACCGAGCCGAGCCCTTCATAGAAGGCAATGTTGGAAAGCCGCGGCAGCATCTCTTCCAGCGGGGTCTTCAGATCTTCCTGCCAGAAGAATTCAGCATCGGCGAGACGGGCGCGCAACACGCGCTGATTGCCGGCAAGGATCACGGCGTCGCGTTCGGCATCGGCGAGCCGGTTGCCGACAATCACGAAGCCCGGCTGCAGCGCATGATCCACATCTTCGGTCACCAGATATTTCTGGTGAACGCGGATCGAGGCCTCGAGCACCTCGTCGGGAAGCGCCATGAAGCGATCCTCGATAGACCCGAACAGCGGCGACGGCCATTCGACAAGGCCGCAGACCTCGTCAATCAGCCCCTCATTCGCGCGAAGCGACGTACCGGCTGTTTCGGCAAGCGCGGACGCACCCTCGAGAAGCGCGGCGCGGCGCTCGACACGGTCGACCATCACATGGCCGGCGCGCAGCCGTTCAACATAATCATCGGCACTGGCAACCCCGGCGAGGTCGATGTCATCCGCATGTTCGAAATAATGCCCACGGCTGGCGGCCGTGAAGGCAAGGCTCGCCCCGCCCAGATCGAGTTCCCCGGCAAGCGGAGCACCGCCGAGAAGCACATTCACCCGGTGAAGCGGGCGCACCCAGCGGAAACGTGTGGCACCCCAGCGCTGGCTTTTCGGCCAGGGAAAGTCCGCCAGCACGGATGTGACCATGTCCGGCAGCAGATCGGCGGTGGCGGCACCTGATTTCTCGATACGCGCAAACAGGAACCTGCCCTTTGGCGTATCTTCCTCGGTCAGCTGCTCGCGTGACAGCCCGGTCGATTTCAGAAGACCGGCGATCGCCTGTTCGGGCGCGTCGGCACGCGGGCCGCGGCGCTCTTCGGACACGTCCTCCTGCCGTTCAGCCAGACCCTCGACATAAAGCGCCAGATGGCGCGGCGCGACGAAATGGCGGGCCGCACCATGCTTCAGCCCGGCCTCGCCCAGCCTGCCGGTGATCAGCCGTTCCAGATCGCCGGCAGCGCGCGCCTGCATGCGCGCCGGAATTTCCTCGCAGATGACTTCGATCAGCAGGTCAGCCATCAGCTCGCCTCTCCGGCGTTTGCGACATCGATCCATGCCTCGCAGCATCCGCGTGCCAGCGCCCGCACGCGCCCGATATAGGCGGCACGTTCAGTCACCGAGATCACACCGCGCGCGTCGAGAAGGTTGAACAGATGGCTTGCCTTCATGCACTGGTCATAGGCGGGAAGCGCCAGCGGTGTCTCAAGCGCGAGAAGTTTGCCGCATTCGGCTTCGGCGTCGCGGAAATGCTGCAGCAACGCAGCCGTATCCGCGTGATTGAAGTTCCAGTCGGAGAACTCGACCTCGGCGCGGTGGAAGATATCGCCATAGCGCTTGCCACCCTCCTCGCCCGGAACCCCGTCCCAGTCGAGGTCATAGACATTGTCGATTCCCTGAATGAACATGGCGAGGCGCTCGAGTCCGTAGGTCAGCTCAAGCGGGACCGGATCACATTCCAGACCGCCCACCTGCTGGAAATATGTGAATTGTGAGACTTCCATCCCGTCGCACCAGACTTCCCATCCGAGGCCCCAGGCGCCGAGAGTGGGTGATTCCCAGTCATCCTCGACAAAACGGATGTCGTGGGCGGCGGGATCGAGTCCGATCGCGGCAAGGCTGCCGAGATAGAGTTCCTGCGAGTCCGGCGGCGACGGTTTGAAGATCGCCTGAAACTGGTAATAGTGCTGGAGCCTGTTCGGATTTTCGCCAAAACGCCCGTCGGTGGGGCGGCGCGAGGGCTGAACATAGGCGGCGCGCCAGTGGTAATCCGGCCCGAGCGAGCGCAGCGTCGTTGCCGGATGAAAGGTGCCGGCACCAACCTCCATGTCATAGGGTTGGAGAATCACCGCACCCTTGCTGGCCCAATAGGCCTGCAACTTGAGAAGGATTGACTGGAAATCAAGGCCGGGACGGGTGGTGAATGTCTTGGACATCAGGGCTGTTTCCGCTGGAACCGAGGTCGCAAATTAGCCGCATTCGGGCTGGCAATGCAAGGGTTTGAATTGCCTATTCCGCCAGTAAATCAGGCCGTGCCGTCGCGATAGGGGCAGGCCTCGCGCTCGCACGCCTCGCCAGCGACCCATGCACGGCAGACACGGCACTCTTCAAGGTCGAGCGCGCGATGCCCTTTTTCGGCCTGATCGCCGCCGGAATCCGCACCCTCGTCACCGCCCTTGCGGCGTTCAAGATATTTGAAACCCATCCAGACAGCCCAGATCACACCGGCAAGCGCCATCAGTTTTGGCAGCGAAAAAATCATTCCGGGTCACACCCTTTCCTGTTGTGTCGCACCACCGGTCATAGACCGAACCGCGACAGGTACGCACGCTCTAGCGCCAGCTGGGCGGCCTCATCCACGACGCTCGCCGCGGCGGCGCCCGCCATTGTTCCGGACAGACCACCGATCCCGCTGAAGAGTTTCTTCTTCGGCTGAATGCTCATCAGGTCGACATCTTCGCCAAAGCGCTTGGTCACGACCGAGCGGCAATCGCCAAGCCCGTCGATCAGCCCCAGATCAACCGCCGTCTCACCGGACCAGAAGGCACCGCTGAACAGGTCTTCATGCGCGCCCTTCAGCTTGCCGCCGCGCCGTTCGACCACATGGGCGATGAACTGCTGGTGGATTTCAGCCTGCAGGGATTTCAGCCGCTCGACATCATCTTCGGATTCGGGACGGAACGGATCAAGGATCGCCTTGCTCTCGCCGGCCGTGTAGACGCGCCGGTCAATACCAAGCTTTTCGATTGCGCGGTCGAAACCAAAGCCGGCCGACACCACACCGATTGACCCGATGATCGAGGCGCCATTGGCAAAGATCTCGTCGGCACTCGCCGCAAGCCAGTAACCGCCGCTGGCTGCCACATCCTCGCAAAAAGCCAGCACCGGCACATCGGCCTTGCGCGCAAGGTCCCTGACCCGCTGCCCGATAAGCGCCGACTGCACGGGCGAGCCCCCAGGGGAATTGATGATGAGGGCGACGGCCTTGGCGCTCTTCAGGGAAAAGGCCTTCTTCAGCTGCGGTTCCACCGCCTCAAGCGAAATTCCGCGTCGCAGACCGCCCCCGGCGGCAATCACACCCGAAAGGCGGACCACCGGAACCACGGAACGGCGCTTGCGCCAGAACAGCAGCCGCGACAACACTGCTCTAGGCCTCGTCACCGGCATCGCCGCGACGCCGGTTATTGGCAAGCGGACGCGCCGGATGGATCAGGGGGAGCGGGCCACCGGCCATGATCTGGTCGGCGACATCGGTGAAGCCGCCATCATCACGGTGCAGCACGATGCCCGGAAGAACGGCACCCGGGCCGTCGACATCGCGCCTGACCTGAATGATGACCCGGCCTGCCGGGCTGGAATGGCGCGGCCAGAGCGGGAACAGCACCGCCTCGCCGGCACCGTTCTGCTGGAACAGGCTGATCAGCTCCGGTGCCCGGTCGGCGCGGCAGATAAAGGTGATCCTGGCGCGCGGCTTGGCGGCCCAGACCGCTGCCTTCACCCAGTCCACCATGTCGGTATCCTCGCCCATATGGGCAAGCGCGCGGTCAGCGTTGCGCGGGCGTGTGCCGTGCGAATTGTGATAGGGCGGGTTGCTGACAACATGGTCGAAACTGCCGGCAAGAACCGGCGGCATCTCGCGAATGTCTGTTGTCAGGACACGCAGCCTGTTGGCAACGCCGTTGACCTGGGCATTTTCCTGGGCCATGGCCGCCAGGTCGGCATGTTTCTCAACGGCGGTGACCTGCAGCTCGTGATGACGATGCGCCACGCACAGGCAGACCCCGCCGACACCAGCGCCAAGGTCAAGCACCCTGCCGCTGCTGGTGGAGATTGCCGCCGCGAGTAGAACGGTATCCGTTCCGACCCTGTAGCCATCCGCCGGCTGGGTGATCTTCACAGCCTCGTTCAGCAAGTGGTCATGCGTCACCTGCATCATCCGGATTTCGCCTTCAGGCATGGATTTGTCAGTCATCGTAATATTCCTCGGCATCGCGAAGCACGGTCTCCGCAGCCAGCCTCTGCGCCGGTGGAACCACGAGCCGTCTTGGGAACGCGCCGATCCCGCCCTCCAGCGCCGCGATGTTCTCGTCGAACACCTCGGTATGGATGCCGGAATCCGACAGCAGCGCCCGTAAAAAGGACAGGCGCACAATGTCCGTGGTTCGTACCAGCGTCTCCATGGCAAAGATATGCGACAAAAGCCGGAATTAGCCAAGACCTGACAGAAAAAAACACTCTTGCGCAAAATGATAGCTGCGGCGAATTGGCAGAAACCGGTCGGGGGGCATGTTTTCGCTTGCCCCGGGCAAGCGGCGCGCGATATTCGGTGAACATACAGGATCGAACATTCGGCACCAACATGACAGTCACGCATTCGGCGACCGAGGCTGGCGAGACGCCGTCACTCACACCGCTGATCGACATGCTTTCCGCGGATATGGCCGGGGTCAACGCCACCATCATCGACAGGATGGCGAGCGAGGTCCCGCTGATCCCGCAGCTCGCTGGGCATCTGATTGCCTCAGGTGGCAAGCGTATGCGCCCGATGATGACCGTTGCCGGCGCCATGCTGGGAAGCGATGATGCCGGCAAACGCGCGCCTGCCGTCAAGCTGGCGACCGCCGTCGAATTCATTCATTCAGCCACGCTTCTGCATGATGACGTGATCGACGAGTCAAAGCTGCGGCGCGGCCAGGACACGGCAAATGCGCTGTGGGGGAATGACGCTTCGGTTCTGGTGGGGGATTTTCTGTTCGCCCGCGCCTTCGAGCTGATGGTCGAGGCCGGCGATATCACCGTGCTGGGGCGGCTTGCCGCCGCCGCCGCGCGGATCACCGAGGGCGAGATCAAACAGATGGCCATCACCGGCCAGCCGGACACGCCGGTCGAGGATTATTTCGATGTGATCGGGGGGAAGACCGCGGTGCTTTTTTCAGCCTCGGCGGCGGCCGGCATCGAGATCACCGGCGCACCGGCAGAGCGGGTCGAGGCGATGCGGGTCTACGGGATGGAACTCGGCATGGCGTTCCAGATCATGGATGACGCGCTGGACTACACCGCCTCGGCCGAGCAGATGGGCAAGAATGCCGGCGATGATTTTGCCGACCAGAAGATCACCCTGCCGACCATTCTGGCCTGGCAGGACGGAGATGCGGAGGAGCGCGCCTTCTGGCAGCGCACGCTTGGCGAGGCCGATTTTGCCGAGGGCGACCTTGAACGCGCACAGGCACTGCTGACAGCGCATGACGCGGTGAACCGGTCGGTGACGGTGGCGCATGAGCACGCGGTGAAGGCCGGTGCGGCGCTGGCCCCCTTCATCGGGGACGAGCGCACCGCACCGCTGGCCCGCGCCCTTGCCGACGCGGCGCTGTTTGCCGCGCACCGCGCCAGCTAGGAACGGGCCAGCCAGCTTCAGCCAGGAACGGACCAGAAGACCTTCGGGATCAGGCGACCCTGACGAAGGTTCCGAAGAACCCGCCGGTATTCTGGATTCCATGAACCGAGGCATGGATGCAGCGTCATTCGCCATAGTCGATTCGTCTTCCGGACTGCGGACGCATCTGGCGGTCGAATATCACCGTGTGCAACCTTTCAGAGAGATTTTGGCGACCTCCGACGGGACGAAAGGTGAAATTGTTGGCGTAATGCCGTCCCCATGGCGCCTCAAACAGGCCGAAGATCGTGGTCCCGACCGAAACACCGTCCGTCGGGATGGCGGCATTGCTGCCGGCCGAGCCCGTTGGACCCTCGGCAC
>JAKMFG010000011.1 GCA_022425565.1 Alphaproteobacteria bacterium | reverse complement strand
GATGATTCTCGGGGCGGACGAGCTTGTCGGTTACGACCTCTATATCGATTTGCTTGGTGCGGTGGCGGCGCATATCCCGCGCCGTGACTTCAAGCTCGGTGAGGAAGAGGCGCGTTGCCGCTATGCTCTTGAAGCGGCGGCGACAGGCAAGGATGTCGCTGTGATCTGTTCGGGTGACGCAGGTATCTACGCCATGGGCGCGCTTGTCTATGAGCTTCTTGACCGGGACGAGCCGGATGGCGGTGTTTCCGAGGCTGCGCGCCGTGTCCAGGTGGTCAGCGCACCGGGAATCTCGGCACTCCAGGCCGCCGCGGCCCGGTCTGGAGCCATTCTGGGCCATGATTTCTGCGCCATCTCGCTGTCTGATCTGTTGACACCGTGGGAAGCCATCGAGAAGCGCATTCATGCCGCTGGTGCCGGTGACTTTGTCGTCGCCTTCTATAATCCGGTTTCCAAACGCCGCCGCACGCAGCTTGCCGCGGCGCGCGAAATACTGATGCAGTATCGCGGCGGGGATGTGCCAGTGATCCTTGCATCCAGCCTTGGCAGGCCGGACGAAAAAATCCAGTACCGCACACTGGGTGGGCTGGACATTGACGAGGTGGATATGCTGACAACCGTGATGGTCGGCGCAAGTAGTTCACAGCGGCTCGATCTTGGGCGTGGAAGCGCCGTCTACACACCGCGTGGCTATGCCAAGCATCTCGACGCCCCGCAGGGCAGGAAACAGGACGAAACGGAGACGGACATATGACCGTTCATTTCATTGGTGCCGGACCCGGCGACCCTGAACTCATCACCGTTCGCGGGTTGCGCCTGATTGAGAGCTGCCCGGTCTGCCTCTATGCCGGATCACTGGTGCCCGAGGCGGTTGTCGCCTCTGCCCCCAGCGATGCGCGGGTGATCGATACGGCGTCGCTGACCCTCGATGACATCATCGACGAGATCGTGGCCGCGCATGACAAGGGCCAGGATGTGGCGCGGGTCCATTCCGGCGACCCGTCGCTTTACGGTGCCATCGCCGAGCAGATTCGTCGTCTCAAGGCGCTTGGCATCGATTACAAGATTGTGCCGGGTGTTTCGGCCTATGCGGCGGCGGCGGCTGGCCTCGGGATCGAACTGACGGTGCCGGAGGTGGCGCAGTCGCTTATTCTGACCCGCACGGCGATGAAATCATCTGCCATGCCGCCGGGTGAGGAACTGACCAGTCTCGGTCGTACAGGCGCGACACTGGCCATCCATCTGTCGGTTCGTAACCTGCGCCAGATCGAGCGCGACCTTGTGCCTTTCTATGGCGAGGATTGCCCGGTGATTGTGGCCTACCGCGTCGGCTGGCCGGATGAAGACTATATCCACGGCACGCTGTCAGATATCCGCGCCAAGGTTCAGGAAGCCAAGATCACCCGAACGGCACTGATCTTTGTCGGACCGGCGCTGGCGCAGACGGCTGATTTCCGTGACAGCGCGCTCTATGATGCGGCGCATGCGCATATCCTGCGTCCGAAGCGCGGCCGCGCTGCCGATGCGGATGGCTGAGAAGGGCGCTGACTTCAGGCGATGACTTCAGGCGATGACTTCAGGCGATGATGTGGGCGTAGGAGCCGGCGACGCTGCCCTGCACCAGACCCATGGTGCCAAGATCGCGCCCGGCGGCATCGCTGACAGCAAACAGCGGGTCACCCTCGGCGCGGGTTGCGCTGGTATAGTGGAATTCGTGACCTGTCACGGGTTCCAGATTGGGCCAGGCCTGTGCCAGCGGGGTCATCCTGCGATAGCCAAGATGAAGTTTGCGTTTCGCAAAACTTGTCTCAAGCGCCAACAGTCCGGCCATCTGGTAGGACGTGCCTTCACCATCGATGATCGTATCGCCAAGCACCATGTAGCCGCCGCATTCGCCATAGACCCGGATGCCGCGTTCTGCTGCCGCCCGCAAGCCGCCAAGGAATTGTGCAGCGCCTGACAGTTCGGCCAGATGCAGTTCGGGATACCCGCCCGGAAGAAAGATGAAGTCGGCGTTTGACGATGGCGCCTCATCTGCCAATGGCGAGAAATTCATGATTTCCGCGCCGGCGGCACGCCAGCTCGACATCAGATGCTCATAGGAAAATCCGAACGCCGCATCACGGGCAATGGCGATTCGTTGGCCTGGCGGCGGAAGAAGGGCCGGTCTGGCCTCGGGCGCTGCGATGCCGGCAAATGCAGCTTCGATGGCACCAAGGTCGAGATGCGCTGCAACAAGTTCGGCGGCCTTGTCGATAATCGGTTCCAGAACACCGCTGGCGGCAAGGTCGGCGGCCTGAACAAGTCCAAGATGCCGTGACGGGATTTCGATATCACCATTTGCCGGCAGGCTGCCAAACAGGGGAATGCCGCGCTCGGCCAGCGCGGCGCTGATCAGTTCTTCATGGCGGGGTGAGGCGATGCGGTTCAGCACAACACCGGCAAGGCTTACTCCTGCCGGCAATTGCGTGGCGATGCCGGCGGCAAGGGCCGCCGCTGTCTGCCCTTGATGGCGTGCATCCAGAACCAGCATGACAGGTGCCTGCAGGGCCTCGGCGACCGATACGGTACTGCCGCTGCCGCCGTCTGTGCCGTCGAACAGTCCCATCACGCCTTCAATAAGAAGCCGCTGTTCCAGCCTGTCGGCAGCAAAGTGGCGGATCATGTCACGTGTCATGGCATGACTGTCGAGATTGATCGAGGGGGCGCCACTGGCCGCTGCCAGAAAGGCAGCGTCGATA
>JAKMFG010000333.1 GCA_022425565.1 Alphaproteobacteria bacterium | reverse complement strand
GTGGATGGTGCCGAAATTCTCTCGAGCAGGCCGATCAACCGCTGGAACCCGGAGGGGCTGCTGGAACAGCGCGGCCGAGCGCAGATGGCGTTTGAAAGCGTGACCACCGGTAATTTTGGTGGTGTCGACCTGTATCTCGACTCCGATGAATCGGAGCTGACCATTCGCACGAACCTTGGTGATCTGGCTGTGAAAATCGCCGATCTGGGGGTGGAGCCGGTTACGCTGGATTGCGGCGGCCTTGAAAGAAAACTCACCGTGACACGTCTTCCCGACACAGAGCTCGAACCGTCGATGTCGTTTGAAGGCAAGGTGGCGATGACACCGGGGCAGGACAACCCGGTCTGGGTATGCGTGACAATGGAGGACGGGCATCAGGCCTGGTCGTCGCCGATCTATCTCACCGCCTGACCGGCCGCGAGGGATATTCAGATGTCGGACGGGTCTGTTTGGGCCGGTGCCGGATGCGGCCTTCCCTTTCGCGAGGGTGGCTGACGCCGTGTTCAGGCAGCGAGACCGAGGATCGCTCGTGCTTCTGCCGGTGTTGCTACCGGACGCTCATACTGTTCACAGAGCTCAACTACCCGTTCGACAAGGGCCGCGTTGGACGGCGCAAGTGTCTCGCGATTCATCCGGATGTTGTCCTCAAGGCCTGTGCGGGCATGGCCGCCTGCGGCAACACACCATTCATTGACCTCGATCTGATGTCTGGCGATCCCGGCCGCGCACCATTCGCTGTCGGGGAGAAGTCGCTTCATCGTGCGCAGGTAGAAGTCGAACACTTCGCGGTCAACCGGCATGGCGTTCTTCACTCCCATGACAAACTGGACATAGGCTGGGCCTTTCAGGCGCCCGTCCTCCTGCATCTTCGCAGCCTGAAAAATATGCGACAGGTCGAAGGCCTCGATCTCGGGCTTGATGTCGTAGGTGATCATTTCCGACGCCAGCCAATCGACGAGATCGGGCGGGTTTTCATAGACGCGTGTCGGAAAATTGTTCGATCCCACTGTCAGCGAGGCCATGTCTGGCCGTAGTGGCAGCATACCGCCGCGCTCCTGTCCCGCGCCGGAGCGTCCGCCAGTGGAGAACTGGATGATCATGCCGGGGCAGTGTTTCTCCAGCCCTTCCTTAAGCCGTGCGAATTTCTCGGGATCACTGCTTGTCGTCTGATCGTCATTACGGACATGCGCATGGCAGATTGTGGCGCCGGCCTCGAAGGCGGCATGCGTGCTTTCGACCTGCTCATCAACGGTGATCGGAACGGCCGGATTATCCTCCTTGCATGGCACTGAACCTGTGATGGCGACACAGATGATGCAGGGTTTTGACATGGGCCTATCCTTTCGGCGCCAGGACGAAGTCGAACTCGACATCCCAGTAATGGTCGCCTTCGAACCCGACTTCGGCAATACGGGCCGGATCATCCACCCGGTTGAAGTCAGCAATCAGGCTTTTCTTGACGCCGAATACCGCGTCGCTGTCGATATAGGGATCTTCAGGGTCGAACAGATGCGTTGTAACCTCGTCAAATCCGTCCTTTGACACGATATAATGAAGATGGGCCGGCCTGTTTCCATGGCGGCCGAGATCGTCGAGAAGCTTGCCCACGGGGCCATCGGTCGGCACCGAATAGAATTTTGGGCGGACCGCCCTGAACCAGTAGCTGCCGTCGGTCCCGGTCCGGAACACGCCGCGAAGGTTGAAATCAGGCTGGATGCCTTTCTGCTGCACGTCATAGAAGCCTTCGTCGTTGGCCTGCCAGACATCGATCTTCACACCCTCAAGGGGGTTGCCCTCGATGTCGAGGACGCGGCCGCGCACGACCATATCCTCGCCCTTGCCGTCGAGACAGATGTTGGTTCCCATTTCATATTCCGGCGTGCCGCCGATATGGAAGGGGCCAAGCACTGTATTTTCGGACGCGCCGGCCGGACGCCGCGAGTTGATGGCATCGACTAGCATCGAGACGCCAAGCACATCGGACAGCAGGATATATTCCTGACGCCAGTCATCGCATTTGTGCCCGGTGGCGGTCAGGAACTGGATGGCCTGCATCCATTCTTCCTGTGTCGGCTCGATCTCCTTCACAGCGGCGTGAAGGTGACGGGTGATGACATCCATCACCTGCCGAAGACGCTCGTCCTTCGCGTTCGCATTCTGGCCGGTAACAATGTCGGCTGAGTTTTCCTCGTTGAAATGTGCTGTCGCCATTCTTTTTTTCCTGATTTTCGAGACGTGCATCCGGTCTTTCACCGATAGCATTTTTGGCGTGGCGGGTCATGCCGGTTGTGCGCTTTGCAAGTGGCATGGCCTGAAGGTCATAAACAGCTTGGCAAACTGCCGGGCATTCTTTGAAATGGAAGCGCGCAGAACAGAGGCTGGAGACCGCGAAACTGTGACCCAGAAGAACATCCTTTTCATCATGTATGACCAGCTGCGGTTCGATTATTTGAGCTGTGCCGGCCACAGGACGCTGCACACCCCCCATTTCGACCGGGTGGCCGCGCGCGGGGTCCGCTTCACAAATGCCTATGTCCAGTCGCCGGTCTGCGGGGCCAGTCGCATGTCGACCTATACCGGCCGCTATGTTGCAAGCCACGGGGCTGGCTGGAACAAATTTCCCATCCGTGTCGGCGAGGTCACGCTGGGAGATCATCTGCGGCAGAACGGCATGTCCTGCTGGCTTCTCGGCAAGACGCATATGCAGGCCGATGAGGAAGGAATGGCGCGCCTCGGCATTCCGAAGGACAGCATTATCGGTGTGCGCCAGTCCGAATGCGGCTTCGACCCGTGGGTGCGGGATGACGGGCTTCACGGGAATGGCTGGGATGGTGACTATGGCGAGAATGACGGCCCGTATAACCGCTATCTCAAGCAAAAGGGGTATGACACGGAAAATCCGTGGGCAACCTATGCCAATGGGTCTGTCGAGAACGGGCGGCTGGCCTCGGGCTGGTTCATCGAAAATGCAGACAAGCCGGCCAATATCCGTGAAGAGGACAGCGAAACGCCCTGGCTGACGCGTGAGGCCATCACGTTCATCGATCAGGCGACGGGCCCGTGGTGCGCGCATGTCAGTTTCATCAAACCACACTGGCCCTATATCGTGCCGGCGCCCTATCACGACATGTACGGGCCGCAGGACATCCAGCCGCTGATTCGTGCAGCGGTTGAACGCGAGAACGCTAACCCGGTCTATGAATCTTTCTTCAACAACAAGATCGCCGAGACCTTCCGCGACGACGAGGCACGGGACAAGGCCATTATCGCCTATATGGGGTTGATCAAGCAGTGTGACGACCAGCTTGGTGTTCTTCTTGACCATCTCGAGGCCACCGGGCGCGACAGGGACACGGTGATTGTCCTGACTTCGGACCATGGCGACTATCTCGGCGATCACTGGCTTGGCGAGAAAGACCTTTTCCACGAGGTGTCAGTCAAGGTGCCGCTGATCATTGCTGATCCGGACCCGGCCTGTGACGCCACCCGTGGCATGGCAAGCGACGCGCTGGTCGAGCAGATTGACCTGGCCCCTACCTTTGTCGAGATGGGGGGCGGAACGCCGCTCACGCATATCCTCGAAGGACGCTCGCTTGTGCCGCTGCTTGCCGGCGAGCGGCCTGCTGACTGGCGTGAATATGTGATCAGCGAATATGACTATGCGGTCACCCCGATGGCAGGCCAGCTTGGCATGGAAAGCCGCGATGCACGGCTGTTCATGGTGTATGACGGCCGCTACAAGATGATGCATTCCGCTGGTGGGCATCGCCCGATGCTGTTTGATCTCGAGAGTGACCCGGACGAATATCATGACCGCGGCGACGATCCGGCATTTCGCCCGGCTCTCGACAGGCTCTACGGCTATCTTCATGAATGGGGGCTTCGCATGTCGCAACGGGTGACCATGTCGGAGGCGGATATCGACAAGAAGAAGGGCGAGCCGCAACGAGAAGGCATTTTGGTCGGGGTCAATCGCGAGGATGATCTTGGTATAGATTTCACACGGCATTACACCGGGCCGGCACGGCAGATCCATTTCGAGCGCGAGGAAGACAGGCGGGTGCTCGGCGGGGTGTCATCGACAAATGAAAGCGAATAGGGCGTTGCCAGAATGACCGACAAGAATGACAAGGATGTCGAGGGCTGCTGCACTGGGCCGGATGCCGCCAAGGGGTCTGGCAACGTGTCTGGCAACGGGTCTGGCAAGAGTTCTGACATGGCGCCGAATGTGACCATGCCGCAGCCGGTTCCGGGGCCCAGACAGGTGGCGGACCATGCTGTGCAGATTCCGGGTGGCCGTGCCTATGTCGGGACGGGTCGTACTGAAATTGCAGATGATGGCGAGGGTCCCGTCCGGAGGGTCGGGGTGAAACCGTTCTGGATGGGCGCGACATCGGTCACCAATGCCGAATTTGCGGCCTTTGTGGATGAGACGGGGCATGTCAGCGAGGCGGAACGCTGGGGCTGGTCTTTCGTGTTCTGGTCGGATGTGCCGGCAAGCGTCGGCCCGACCGAAGGTGTTGTCGGCAGCGAATGGTGGCGGCGTGTCGGCGGGGCCAACTGGCGTGACATCCACGGACCGGGAACGGCAGATGCGGCCTGGCACCCTGATCATCCGGTGGTGCATATGTCTTGGAATGATGCGGCCTGCTATGCGGCATGGTCCGGTGGCCGGCTGCCAAGTGAGGCCGAGTGGGAGCACGCGGCGCGTGGCGGTCTTGGCGATGTGCGGTTTCCATGGGGTGACGAAGAGCCTGACGATACCGGCCATTTCCCCTGCAATATCTGGCAGGGCCGGTTTCCGCAGGCAAACAGCATGGCGGATGGTCATGCGAGTACCGCGCCGGCGCAATGTTTCGAGCCGAACGGGTTCGGTCTGTACAACATGGTCGGTAATGTCTGGGAATGGACTGACGAGCTGTACCGTATCCGCTCGCTGAAGAAACGCGTTCAGGAACGGCTGAAGGCGATGCAGGGATACCGGTTGTCGAAAGGGGGCTCGTTCCTGTGCCACCGGAGTTATTGCTACCGCTACCGGATCGCCGCGCGATCCGGCATTTCGCCTGATTCGACGGCGGCACATCAGGGATTTCGGGTCGTGTGGGATCAATGAGCTTTCGCCGATTGACGGCCGCGGCTGGCGATTGGTACCGTCCCGCCATGACTGATTTCGATTATGACCGGATTGCCGCTGCCCGCGACGCCCTTGCCGGGCGGGTGATCCACACCCCGGCGATGCCACTCTGTGGCAGCAAGATCGCCCCCTATATTCCCGAGAATGCCGAGCTCTTCATCAAGCTCGAACTGTTCCAGCATACAGGTTCCTTCAAGGCGCGTGGATCCTGCCTTGGCATCGACTGGCTTGACGACGCACAGCGGCAACGTGGCGTAGCCGGATTTTCCGGTGGCAATTTCGCGCTGGCGCTTGCCTGGGCGGCACAGTCGCAAGGCGTGCCGGCAAAGGTGGTCATGTCGAAAACAGCTGATCCCTACCGGATACAGGGATGTCGCGACCTGGGTGCCGAGGTGGTGCTGGTCGACGGAATCGCTGCCGCCCTGCCGATGTTGGACAGGATCGAGGCAGAAGAAGGGCGCAAGATTCTGCATCCCTTCAATGATATGAACATGGCCTATGGTGCTGCCACCTGCGGCGCAGAGATGGTTGAGGACATGCCACCGCTCGATATGGTGGTGCTGCCTGTCGGCGGCGGCGGCCTGATCGCCGGCATGGCAGCCGCCATCCGGAAGATGAGCCCTGACACGCTGATCATCGGCGTTGAACCGGAAGGGGCGAACAGCATGTCACGCAGTTTCGCATCCGGCAGGCCTGAGACCCTGGACAGCATCAACACAATTGCCGACAGCCTCGGCGCCCCGATGGCGCTTGCAGAATCGATGGCCCTCGCCAGAGAGAATGTGGATGAACTGATCACCATTCCAGACAGCCTGATGGCAGACACGATGCTTCTGATGCGTCATACGCTGAACATCATTGCCGAGCCGGCCTGTACGGCATCGCTGGGCTCGGTGCTTGGGCCGCTTCGCGAACGCGCGGCGGGCAAGCGGGTCGGTGTGCTGGCCTGCGGCTCCAACATCGGCCCGGAGCGGTTCGATAGCTATACGAGAGAGGCCAGCCTGCCGGTGCCGCCCGCCTGAGGCTGGATTTCAGGCACGACCAAAGGCTTTTGCGCAATTCGTTAATTAATTTAGTTTTCCCGAATGTTCAGGAAAGCGAACAAATTCGGGATGGGTCTTGCGCTGGTGGCGTGCTTCTGTGCGCCGGCGGCCGTATCCGCGTCGTCGATCGGCCTGGTCTGCGAAGGTGAGTACCGCACGCAGGAGGCCAGCATTGATTCGGTTGCCGAGGATATGTTCGGCGGCACAATGCATGTTGCGCTTGTCGAACATGAAGGCCAGTTCGTCGAGGTCAGGCTGCAGGCCTATGAGGGCGACATGAAGATGCCGCTCCAGACCTATGCGCTGATGATCGAGGCCGCAGAGATGGCCGAGGACGAGACTGTGACAACCATGGCGGCCGTGCCGGGGCTGGTAACGGCCGGAAAGCTGGCCGGTGCCGAGAACGCGCGCACCGAGATGCCTGCTGACGACCTGAAGATCGATGCCACAGCCGATGCGATCACGCTTCATCAATCAACCGAGCGAGGCCCGATCATTCGGGCCCGTGTTGATGGCAAGCCGCTGGTGCCGACGCGCGAACTCGTGGCGACTGTCGATATGCGACTTGATCGGATCAATGGCAGCCTGAGCCTTGTTTGGGGTGAAAGCCGCGTCAAGGACCACAAAATTCCCGGTGCCATCCGCCCGAGCAAGGTCCAGCTTCGTGACGAGAAAAGCTACGAAGCCGTCTGCATGCCTGTGCGCCAGCGCACCTTCTGATTTTCCATCATCGCCTGAATGTTATCTGGGCCGGCTTGCCTCGAGCAGCCTGTCTGCGAGCGCAACAAGACCTGTCTCGGCAGTGTCGTCAGCCAGCCTGCCGCGGGGGGTAAAGGCTGATGCTGCTGCCGGAACCGTGACGAAACCGGGCACCGGGACCATCCCGAGTTCGGCAAAGACATCACGGAGCCTTGGTATGACACGAACTCCGCCAAGCCGCCCTGGGCTGGCGGCCATCAGGGCAACTGGCTTTGTCTGAAAGACAGATCCGAAATCATCGCCCGGTGACGGGCGTGAGGCCCAGCACAGCATGTTGAGTATCAGCGGCGTAACAAAGCCGTTATATTCCGGAGTGGCAATCATCAGCCCGTGGTGGCTCGCCACAAGACGTCGAAAATCAAGAACGGATTGCGGGATTCCAGAGCCGTCCTCCAGATCCGCATTGTATAGCGGCGTCTCAAAATCAGCGAGATCGATTAGCGTCGGTTTGGTGCCTGCCTCTGCCACAATGGTAGTGGCCGCAGCAGCAAGCTGTTTCGAAAAAGCACCGTTCCGGGCTGATCCGGCAAAGATCAGGATAGATGTCATATTGCCTGTCCCATATTCGGCAAGCAGCATCGTCGCCGCCCGTAAGGCCGCAGGGTAACGCAGGCAGGTTAATCAAATGTAAATCGGGGAAGTGAGTGCTGTTTTCAGGCAGCAGCGCCGTCGGCTGTCGCCTGAACCAGTGCTTCGATGAACAGTTCCTTGCCGCCACCAAGCGGCACCAGCTTGATGTCTTCGCTTATATCGATGCTCACGCTGGCGGCGCCTGCCTTGCGGGCCCGTTCCTCGGCCAGCTGGCTGGCGACCTCGCGGGCCGAGGCAAGTGCCTCGTCCATGACGCCAAGGTCCTTGGGGCCTCCTGGAAGATGCACGCGGTAGCGTCCCTCGGAAGGCTGGGTTACCGAGATCATCACACGTTGGCGAACAGAGCCTGCTGCCGCGCCAACAGCGCCGGCCACCTCGGCATGGTTGGGAACCGTCAGCTCAATCCCCATGCGGTCGGCCACATGCGGATAGTGCGTTGCTGCCGAGGCGCCAAGTGCGACAAGCCCGGTGCCGAGTTCCAGTGACAGGTTTACAAGACTGTCTTTTCTGGTTGTGTCGTCACGGTAAAGATTGGCCAGAAGCGGGTTATTGGTTGCCTGCATCTCACCGGCACCGTCATGTGCCAGTGCGGCATCCATCAGGGCAAGGCCGGTGCGCCGGTGAAGCTCTGACAGCGTGCGGCTTGCCAGTTCCTCGGGCGTCTCGGCGATCGGCTGACCGATCCCTGTCTTCTGGCGCGCAATCAGCTTTGCGCCAAGCAGCGCCGCCTCTGCATCGAAACCGGTGAAATCGCCAGTGACGTGAAGGGCATCTGTCGGGGTGAAGGTAGCAAGCGTCAGGAGCCCGCGACCAATCAGCCTGTCGACAGCGCCGAGAGCAAGCTGGGTTCCGGCAATTTCCGCCACGCTGGACGGTCCCATCTCGATTGCCTTGGCAGCAAGCCGTGCCTCGGAGCGGGTCAGCCAGGCAGGAACGCCGTTCGGCAGCAGCGGCATGACAAAGCGGGCATCTGTCGACATCGGCACGGCAATGGCAAGCTGTTCGGCCAGCTTGTCCTTGACCTCCGGCCATTGCGTGGCAAGCAATGACAGCGGCACGGCACGCCGCGGCCCAAGAGTGAGGCCGCCCGAGGTGCCACGACCGACGGGGGCGACCTCGCTGTCACCGCCAAGCCCGCATGTGCGGATGTCAGCTGCCTCGACCATAGTCTGCCAGCCGCCAACCAGCGCTCCGTCGGGCTTCAGCCGAGGCGCGCCATTCTGCAGGAGGGCGATGTCGGTGGTGGTGCCACCGATATCAGCAACCATGGCGGTGCGGGCCCCGGCAAGGAAGGCGGCGCCGGCAAGGCTGGCTGCCGGACCAGACAGAACGGTTTCAACCGGTCGGGATCGTGCATAGCCGGATTCGAGCAGCGAGCCATCACCCTTCACCACCATGAGCGGGCAGGACAGATCTTCATCCGCCATGATCCCCTCGGTCGCGGCAACAAGCCGGTCGAGGAGATTGATCAGCCGTGCATTCAGCACCGCCGTCAGGGCACGGCGGGGGCCGCCAAGCGAGGAAGACAGCTCGTGGCTGCAGGTCACCGGGGCGCCAGTCAGGGTGCGAAGCAGATCGCGGGCACGGCTTTCATGGGCTGGATTGCGGGTCGCGAAATGTCCCGCAACGGCATAGGCGGACACATCGCCTTCGGTTGCGTTGACCGCCTCGCGGATGGCCGCCTCGTCAAGCTGTGCCTGGGGCGCACCGTCTGCGGCATGGCCGCCATTGATGAAAAAGACAGGGTCCTGTCCGAGGGCGCGGGCGAGATCGGCGCGCTGCAGCGATGTCTCGTCGAACCCGATCATGAGAAGGCCGACCCGTCCGCCGACACCCTCGACAACAGCGTTGGTGGCAAGCGTGGTCGATAGCGAAACAAGGCCAATATTGGCCGCGCTGCCGTCGAAATCCTCAAGAACGCGGCGGATGGCGCCGCCGACGCCGATCGACAGGTCGTCACGCGTGGTCAGGGACTTGCCGGTCGCGCGGACGGTTCCTGCGGCAGTGTCGAGGAGAGCGGCATCTGTGTAGGTGCCGCCGGTGTCTAGCCCGATCACAAGAGTCATGGCACTGGTCCCGGCTGGTTCAGGGGGTGACGGGAAAGCTAGGCCGCAGCGCGGTTCTGCGCATGCTGGCGGAAGAAGGTCGCGATCCATCCGGCGATGTCGACGCCTTCATGATCGTCCTCAAGCGTATGAAGAGCATGATCAACCCGGTCGTCTCCCATCCGGTCGCGCCGTGTTTCCATCAGGGACGCGGTGTAGTCCGGAGTGAATTCGGGGTGCCCCTGCATGCAGAAAACATTGTCCCCCATATGGAACATCGCGTTGGTGCAGAAGGATGTGCTGCCGATCAGCGTCGCATCCTGCGGCACAGCGACAACCTGGTCCTGATGGATATGAATAAGCCTGACGCTGTCTTTTGCCGGCATCCATGAGGGCGCGCTGTCGAGCGCTACGTCGTAAACGCCGAGACCCCAGCCGTCATGCCATTTCTCGGTTCGCCCGCCAAGCGCATGGGCAATCACCTGATGGCCGAAACAGACACCGACCAACGGCTTGTCTGCAGCATGGGCGCTGCGCAGGAATTCCATGAGAGGGGCGATCCAGTCGAAATCATCATAAACGCCGGCAGCCGAGCCGGTAACGAGATAGCCGTCGAAATCATCCGCATGCGCTGGCAACTCGCCATCCACGACAGCAACCGTCGACAACTCAAAGTCGGTGGCGCCAGCCCGTTCAAACATGGTGCGGAACATTTCTGGGTACCGGTCAAACTGGTCGGCAATGGCCTCGTTGATGCGGCCGGTTTCCAAAATCGCGATATGCATGGTGGCGTCCTCCGGAACGGGACTCTTTCCGTTTTCAATGTCAGGCTATCAATCTATGGACGATGCATTTGTCCTGCAAGCGGCGACCTCTTGCTTGAGCGTGTCGAGCACGAACAGCCGGACGGCCGAAGACAGGCCGCCACCGCGACTGTTGTCGATCTCTGTGATCAGGCTTGCGACGGATGTGCCGCGAAGCTGGGCAATTCGTGCCAGTTCCTGCCAAAACCCGTCCTCGAGTGACAGGCTTGTGCGGTGCCCCCTGATGCTGACAGATCGCTTTTTCATATGGTGCTGTCCGACATGTCGTTTCGATCAGCTGCGCACAAGTCCGGCAACGATTTCAACATGGCTGCTGAAGCGGAACTGGTCAATTACCTGCAGGCTAGTCAACTGATAGCCACCGGCAACAAGGATTGCGGCGTCACGTGCGAAACTCGCTGGATTGCAGGACACCATGGCGATGGATGGCACGGCGGTCGTGGCAAGAATCTCGCATTGCGCAGACGCCCCGGCACGTGGCGGGTCGAGGATGACCGCCTCGACATCGCCGAACATGTCTGCTGTCAGCGGTGCGCGCATCAGATCAACCTGAATACATTCGAGCTGTGCGCCAAGCCCGGCCGCATCGACGGCAGCTTTCATGGCGGCAATGGCCGCGGTGTCATTTTCTGCGGCGGTCAGCCTCGACAGGCCTTTCAGCAGCGGCAGGCTGAGCGTGCCGCTGCCGGCAAACAGGTCCATCACGCGCGATGCTCCACCAACGATTCCGGCCACCGCCTGCTGCAATACGGCCTCGGCGTCTGTTGTCGCCTGAAGAAAGGCGCCCGGCGGCGGCGTTACCACGACGGCACCAAGCCGGATGACGGGCGGCGCAGGGGCAAGGAGGGTCAGAGGCTCGCCATCGCCCTCGGCGACAGAAAGGCGTGCAAGGCCGCGGGTCGCTGCCCATCCTGCCAGATCCTCGAGAATGCTGTCGTGCCAGTTGTCCGGCCCGCTGAGAAGAAGGCAGATGCCATTATCAAGCATGTTGGCCTGTGCATCGATGCTGACACCAACGGGAAAGCGGCTGTCTGCCAGATCCGAGAGGTGGGTGAGCAAGGTGATCAGGTCTGGGTCGAGGACGCTGCAATCCTGAGGCGTGATGATACGGTCCGAGCCGCGTTCGAGGAAGCCGGCGGCCACGCCGCCCGCGAGGCGCTTCAGATGGAAAGTGGCGCGGCGGCGTGTGTGCCGTGGCGCGACATGTGGTGGTGTGATCTCGGGACAGGGAATGCCGGCCCGGGCGAGGAAGCCGGTAACAAGATCCTGCTTCCAGGCGGTAACCGCCTCGTCCTGCCAATGCTGGAAGTTGCATCCGCCACAAGCTGGAAAGGCGGCGCAGTCCGGCTCGCGACGTTCGGGGGAGGGTGTGATGAGCTCGTGAAGGACAGCGCGGATGCCCTGACTGCTGATGGCCACAGGTGTTGCAACGATCTGCTCTCCAGCAAGGGTTGCGGGGACAAAGACCGAATGTTCGTCGGTGATATGATTGTGCTTGTAGGATGCGCGTCCGACCCCGTCGCCGCGTCCACCGACATGGCTGATTGTCAGTTCGACCGGCGCAGTGTTGCGCGGCAGCTTGCCACCACGGTTGCGTCGGCTGTCAAATCTGCGGCGGTTCATGCTGGGGTCATCCTTTTCACATCGGTATCACGGGCTGCGGGTGTATCAGAAGCTGCGGGCGTATCACAGGCTGCGGGCAAACCAGACGACCCGGCCAATCACACGCACCTCGTCAATGCGACGCTGATAGTTGCTGTAGGCAGGGTTGTCGGATGACAGCCGCAACATCTGGGGTCTGGAGTTGGGGATGGCATCGACACGCTTTGCCACGAGACCGACGCCGTCATCAAGGACGAATATGCCGGGAGGCGAGGGGCTGGTGCGATTTGTATCGACCATCACCATGTCGCCATGCTCGAGCGTCGGTGCCATTGAATCCCCACTGATCGTGATCAGCCGCAACCCGTTCGCTGGCGCGGCGGTGATGCGGCGCAGCAGTGAAGCCGGGAAGGCAAGGGCCCCATCCGCCCCGGCATCATGCCCCGTGCGCCCACCACCGGCGGCGGCGCTGACATCGAACATGGGAACGGCGATGGCGGTGGCAGGCATGTCACTGCGAAGGGCGCGAAGCTCGTCATTGAGAAAGGTGTCGGTTTCGACCCCGGCAAGCGTGGCCAGGCGGAGCCGCAGGGATTCGGGCAATTGCCGCGGTGAGCCGCGATAGAGATATTGTTGCAGATAGGCATCGTTGCGGCCGAGCGCGCGCGATGCCTGCTTGAGGGTCAGTCCGGCCGCGTCCAGCGCCGCCCTGACGGCGCGACGCGCCTGATCGCCCTGCCATACCGTGGCGCCATCATTCATCCCGCATTCACCTTCCTGCGCGCGCTGGTCCGGACTGATCCTTTCGGATAATGGTGCGCGATCATGGGTTCATGTTAGGAAATTTCCTAGAAATACGCAAGGGAGGAGCGCATGCAAGTTGGAGACACAGAAAACCAGCGCCTGTCGGCAGTAGAGTCAGTGGGTAAGGAGGCCCTGAGCTTGCTC
>JAKMFG010000312.1 GCA_022425565.1 Alphaproteobacteria bacterium | reverse complement strand
CTGTATCGGCGGGTTGCTGAGGCACCATGAATCCATGGCGGCGCTACTGGCGCCGACTGTTAATTCCTATGCAAGGCTGACGCCGGCAAGCCTTTCCGGATATTGGGCCAACTGGGGCGAGGACCATCGGCTGACCACCATCCGCTCAAGCAGCAAGTCACCAAAGTCGGCACGGCTTGAGCATCGCATGTCGGATGGTGGTGCCAATCCCTACATCGCAGTGGCGACAGTGCTGGAGGCCGCGCGCCTTGGCGTGGTTGACAAGCTTGCCCCTGGCAAGCCGGAGGATCTGGACGGCATCGAGCATGTCAGGGCGGAGCGCCACACGCCACCGACCCTGACCCGCGCACTGGACAGCCTGGAAAAGGACAGGCGTCTCATCGAAGCGCTGAACCCGCTTCTCGTGGAAGCCTTTCTGGTCCTCAAGAGGGACGAGGCAAAACGGCTGAAGAACGGCCATATCGACCAGATTCGGGACTTTTATCTTCCCTTCATCTGATCCCCGCGACAGCTTGTGATTTGTGAGACAGCCTGCCGGACAGCGTCAGGCTTCGTATCCCATCTGGCTGCGGCCGAGCGCATCAAGGTCCGGCTGTGTGAAACGGCCCTCGAACGCGACCTCGTAATCCTCGGCAACGAAGTCGGGGCAGGACCTGCCGTCTTCGAAAGCGGGTCGCTGGCGGTCGAGAAAGCGCCGGTTCTTTTCGCAATCCGGTGCCGCGCCGATATACATCACATTGCTGTAGCCTTTGTTCCGGTTGTGGTCCTCGACACCGTGAACGACGTCGGGATGCCACCAGACCGTATCTCCGGGCCGAACCTCGGGAATTGGAACATAGGCGCGAAGCAGCTTGGCATGATGCGCCTCGCTGACAACCATGGCGCGGCCGGGGGCGGCGCCGCACAGATCCTCGTCGGTGATATCCTCCTGCAGCGCCCTTAGAAGCATCCATCCCATCGCGCGGCTGATTGGCACGAGGTTCAGTGTGCCGTCGCCCGGTCCCTGTCGGCTCAGCGCCGTCCAGCCCTGATAGGTGGGGAACATCGAGCATACCGCCGGCGAAGGAATTTCCCGCGAGGTCGTGCGATAGGCGGCGTCGAACGGGTCGTAAGCACCGATGTCGCCGGAGAAGACATGGCGGTACACATTGCGGTAACCGGGGTCGATCCAGCGTTCCACTGAACCGCCATCCACATGCGGGCTGAGACCGAGCGTCCTGTCGCCTGGCTCGCGCTGGCGAAGCCTGTCGGCATAGAGGCATTCGAGATCGGGATCGAATTCGGTCCCGTTTTGTGAGTGGAATGTCCAGAGGTGGTTCAGCCAGGAACGGACCTTGGCCATCTCCTGCGATGTGCGCGCCTCCATCTGCGGGCGTGACCAGTAGAGGCCTAAAATCTGGGGTTTGCCGCTGGCCAGTTCGGAAAAATACTTGTCCATGCCGACCTTCTCGGCCTGCTTTTCGAAATAGCCGTTTTCGCGAACATAGGACATCAGCGTGTCGTTCCAGTCATTGACCCGGTCTTCGGAAAAGACGTTGCGGACAATTACGCAGCCGCGCCGTCGCACAAGGTCGTGAAAGGCTTTGTCCTGCGAGTCCAGTTCGGCAAGGCTTGTGACCGGGATGGGTGATCCTCCGCTGGCGACGATCTGCTCGATTTCGGCGATCTGTTCATCAATCACGGAATCAATCGTAGCGAAGGCTTTCCTCAGGTCGCCGCCGGCACCGCGAATCTGGCTTTTTGCCTGTCTGATTTCATTCTCGATGTCATCAATATTGATCGTCATGGCCGATGCGCTCCTTCCTGTCTCCTGTTGTCCGGTGCATGCCTGGACTTTTACGGAAATGTTAGACCAGTGCGGCATCGAGCGTCCAGTTCAGGGGCATGGCCCGGCAGTGCGCTGGCAATGGACAATTGCAGCCATGTCGGGCAACGTCCTACCTACTGCGTTATTCAAGATTACCAAGCCGCGGACACCAAACATGACACGCCAATTCGATCTTCCTGTCCCCCGTGATCTCGTGGGCGACAATGCCCCGTCGGTTCTGCCGGGGGACGACCCGGCCATTTTGGGGAAAGCCACCCTTGGCCCAACTGACCCCGTGGAGGTGCGGACCTTCCAGAGCTTCACGC
>JAKMFG010000293.1 GCA_022425565.1 Alphaproteobacteria bacterium | reverse complement strand
GCTTGAACAGCGTCGCAATCTGGTCGAACACATCCATCATGTGATCGCGGATGGCATCTTCCATCGCCGCAAGCGACATGTTCAGATCGTCGCCCTCGTCGCCGCTGTTGGCATCACGGGTTGAGGTGTCCGTATCGGCGTCGCCATTCTCTTCGGATTCTTCTTCCGCCTCTTCCTCTCCGGCTTCTTCCTTGGGGAGGTCGTCTTCATCGATGTCTTCATCGATACGCGACATCATCTCCTCGTCCACCGGCGCACCATTCAGTTTGGCGTAGGTGGTCTCGAGATCGATAATGTCACGGAGCGGCACCACACCGTCGGCAATCTGGTCGCGCCAGTGCAGCAGCGCCCGAATGGTCAGCGGAGATTCACAGATGCCGCCAATCATCAGCTCGCGGCCAGCCTCTATGCGCTTGGCAATCGCAATCTCGCCCTCGCGCGACAGCAGCTCGACACTGCCCATCTCGCGGAGGTACATGCGCACCGGATCATCAGTGCCAGATACGTCGCTGTCGGACACATTACCGGTGGAGCGCTGTTCTTCGCTCTCGCCTTCCGATGAATCGTCACTGTCCGCTGCCTCGACAACGGAGACGCCCATCTCGTTCAGCGTCGACATAAAGTCGTCAATCTGCTCGGACGTGAAATCCTCGGCCGGAAGCGCGGCGTTCAACTCGTCATGGGTGACGTAGCCACGCTCCTTGCCGAGCCGCATCAGCGTCTTCAGGGTCTGCTGCGCGGCGTCGTTATCCTGTGCTTCGGCCGCGCTGTCCTGCGGCTGCATTTCTGCTTCGGTCTGCTGATTTGCCTTGGCTGCCATGAATGTTATCTGCTTCCTCTCGGGCGGGGCTTGTCCCGGCCCGGCTATCTTGGATCGATCTGTCGCCTGCGCTAGCGCGGCAGGCTTGCTGATGTGGAAAACAATCCGGAAGAACCGCCGACAAGCCGGAGTAGCTCATCCAGTCGCCGACCGGCTTCCTCACCATTAAGTGTCGCAGGGTTGAAGGGCATGCGCGCTCTCATCTCGTCCCCCTCAAGCACATCGATCGCGTCAGTCAACTTCAACCCATCTAGATGATGCCTTAACGCCGCTGCGTCAAGGTCCGGATCGCGTATAACGGCATCAATCGCAGCTTTTTTGAGCGACTCAAGGCCTGCATCGCCGGAATCGATCTGGATCAGCGTTTCACAGAGGTCAGGAATCAGCGCCGGATGCGCCAGAATGATGGCGCAGACAGCGCGATGCCGGTGAATTGCACCGGCAGCCGGCCGCTTCACCCGCGGGCGCAACGCCCCGGCCATGCCCGCGCGCCCCTGGCCGCGTCCAGCCGAGCGCATCGCCGCAATTCGTGCCTCGATCTCATCGGCAAACGCCGTGCGGACCTGATTATGACCGATCTGTTTCACCTGGCCTCGGACCGCCTGCCAGAATTCGGCACGTTGTTCGGGCTGCCGCAAGTCATGCTCAGCCGCAAAGCTGGTCCACAGGCTGTCGATCAGTGAGCTTGCCGTATTGATCACCTTCAACAGACCGTCGCCGCCCTCCTTCTGCAGAAGATCGTCCGGATCCTGACCTTCCGGCAACATGGCAAGCCGCACCGACTTGCCGGGCTGCAAAAGCGGCAACAGCCTCTCCAATGCGCGTTTCTGGGCGCGCTGCCCGGCAGCATCGCCGTCGAAACACAGGACCGGCTCATCATGCAGTTTCCAAAGATGGGTGATCTGCTCTTCGGTAAGCGCCGTGCCGAGTGGCGCCACCGCAGTAGCCACCCCACTCTGCTGGATCGCAATCACATCCATATAGCCCTCGGCAACGAGGAGCGGCAGCTTGCGCCGCAGCCCTTCGCGCGCCTGCACCCAGCCATAGAGAACCGATTTCTTGGAAAAGGTCGGCCCTTCGCCAGAGTTCAGATATTTGGGTTGCGCGTCGCCAAGCGCCCGCGCGCCAAAGGCGATGACACGTCCCTGGCGATCCTCGATCGGAAACATCACACGGTCGCGGAAATAATCGAAGAGTTCGCCGTCCCGATCGCTGCGCCGGACAACACCTGCCGCCAGCATGTCCTCGTCCGAAAAGCCGCGCGCCGCCAGTGCCGCACGCAATCCGCCACGCGGCGCGTAGCCAAGACGATAACTGCCGACCGCTCCCGCATCGAGGCCGCGCCCATGCAGGTAGCGCGCTGCGACACGGCCGTCATCCCGCTTCAGGCCAGCCTGAAAATACTTGGTTGTTTCCTCGAGAATATCGAGTGCTGCCTTGCGCTGACGCGTGCGCTGCGGGTCCTCGGGCGCGCTGCGCGGCACTGTGAGTCCAGCCATGGACGCCAACCGCTCAACTGCTTCCATGAAATCCAGACCGTCGGTCTCGCGAAGAAACGAAATGGCATCGCCATGTGCTCCGCACCCAAAGCAATGGTAGAAGCCCTGATCATCGACAACCGAAAATGAGGGTGTCTTTTCGGAATGGAACGGACACAGGCCACTGAAGCGATTGCCCTTCCGGGTCAGCTTGACGCGCTTGCCGATAATATCCGAAAGCGGCACCCGCTGGCGCAAATCCTCGATGAATTCCGGTGGGACGGCCATTCACTCCCCGCGCGCCTGTTGCTGTGAAGCCGGCACCCGGACGGCGCCGTGGTCGAATATAGTGCGGCGGCATCACGCCACCCGCAAGACATCCTTCGAGGAAACAGCTAAAGAAGCTGCAAATCACCCTTCGCCGAGAAGAGCCGCCTTGACCTTCTGACTTGCCGACGAGAAATCCATCTGGCCTGCATGGGTGGACTTCAGTTGCGCCATCACCTGGCCCATATCCTTGATCGAACCTGCGCCGGTCGCTGCGATGGCATCGGCAATGGCGGCTCCGATTTCGGCCTCGCCAAGCTGCGCCGGGAGAAACCCGGTGATGATGGTGATCTCGGCTTCTTCCGCCTCGGCCAGCTCCGGCCGGTTGCCGTCGCGGTACATCTTGGCCGAATCGGTCCGCTGCTTGATCATGGTCTGCATCATCGACAGAATTTCGTCGTCGCCAATGCCATCGTGGTTGCCGTTGCCACGCGCCGCGATATCACGATCCTTGAGCGCAGCGCTGATCAGACGCATGGTCGCCAGCGCGGCCTGATCCTTGGCCTTCAGCGCATTTTTCATTGCTGAGGCAATTTCTTCGCGCAAATTCGCCATAACACACCTGCCTAGACTGAATGGTCCCGTAAAAACGGCCCCGACCGGATGTCCCTGGCCGCGATTCGCACCGCGTCCAAATCCGCTTCAACGCCGGGACGGCTATGCCGCCCGCAGCCCCAAAAGAGGCTGGTACTTAGCGGCAAACGCCGCCTTGTGCAAGAGGCGGGCCAAAACCGCCATGCTGCCACTTGACCGGTACTACAGCCTTATGTATCACACATCGGCTCTGGCGCATCGCCCTTATTGCTCCGACCTATCGGACGCCAATCGCGACATGCTTGCCGGGCCATCTGAACGAGACCTGATATTGCAAGGATCCCGATGGCGCCGAACACGAACTCAGGCCGGATACAGGCGGCCCCGCGCGTAGCCTCATCCAAACCGACCGCTGTTCTCGTTCTCAGTGATGGATCCGTATTCGAAGGCCGTGGTTTTGGCGCCGCGGTCACGAATGTGGGCGAGGTCTGTTTCAATACATCCATGACCGGGTATCAGGAGATCATGACCGATCCGTCCTATGCCGGACAGATCATCACCTTTACATTCCCGCATATCGGCAATGTCGGGGCCAACGGCCAGGATCACGAGACCGGCGCGCCGTCCGCGCTTGGCATGATCACCCGGCAGCTGCCTACCGCACCCGCCAGCTGGCGCAGCGAATCATCGCTTGAGGCATGGATGGTGGCGCATGATCTTCCCGGCATTGCCGGGATCGACACCCGCGCGCTGACCCGCCGCATCCGTGATGCAGGCGCGCCCACCGGTGTCATCTGCCATAATCCGGATGGTGTCTTCGACATCGACGCACTGGCGGCACAGGCACGTGACTGGCCAGGGCTTGCCGGCATGGACCTCGCTATCGAGGTGACCCGCGACGAAGAAGCCGCGTGGGGTGAGGGAAGCTGGGATTTCCTCAGCGCGACCCATCTCGTCACGGACGCTGCGCACCGCGTCGTCGCCATGGATTTCGGCTGCAAGGACAACATCCTGCGCTGCCTGACCGATGCCGGGTGTGATGTCACCGTCGTGCCTGCCGAAACCAAGGCGGACACCATCCTTGCCATGAAGCCCGACGGGGTATTCCTGTCGAATGGCCCGGGCGACCCGGCTGCCACCGGCGGATACGCGGCTGGTGAAATTTCAGCGCTCATCGCCTCCGGCCTTCCCGTCTTCGGCATCTGCATCGGCCACCAGCTTATGGCGCTTGCCATGGGGGCCAGCACCACAAAGATGGAGCGCGGCCATCGCGGCGCGAACCATCCGGTCAAGGACCTTGCCACCGGCCGTATCGAGATCACCAGCCAGAACCACGGCTTTGTCGTCGATCCGGACAGCCTTCCCGATTCGCTGGAAGTCACGCATCTGTCGCTGTTCGACGGTTCTGTCGAAGGGCTGCGCCACCGCGAGAAGCCCGCCTTCTGCGTCCAGTACCACCCCGAATCCTCACCGGGTCCGCATGACTCGCGTTACCTGTTCGACCGTTTCACCGCGCTCATGGAAGAGCGGAAAGGATAAGGATGCCGCGCCGCGACGACATCAGCTCCATCCTCATCATTGGCGCCGGCCCGATCATCATTGGTCAGGCCTGCGAGTTCGACTATTCCGGGGCACAGGCCTGCAAGGCGCTGAGAGCAGAGGGGTACAGGGTGATCCTGGTCAACTCCAACCCGGCGACCATCATGACCGACCCGGAGATGGCAGACGCCACCTATATCGAGCCGATCACCCCGGCAACGGTGGCGCGCATTATCGAGGCCGAGCGCCCCGACGCGCTGCTGCCGACAATGGGCGGCCAGACGGCACTGAATACCGCGCTGGCGCTGGACAAGGACGGCACGCTCGAAAAATTCGGCGTCGAGATGATCGGCGCGCGTCCCGACTCCATTGAAAAGGCCGAGGACCGAGAACTGTTCCGCGTGGCGATGGAAAAGATTGGGCTGCATTGCGCCCGCGCCCGCACGGTGAACAATTTCGACGACGCGCTCGAGGCGCTCGATACGGTCGGGCTGCCAGTGATCATTCGCCCGTCCTTTACCCTTGGCGGTGAAGGTGGCGGGGTGGCCTACAACCGTGCCGAATTCGAGGAAATTGTCGGCAACGGCCTGCGGCTGTCGCCGGTCAGCGAAGTGCTGATCGAGGAATCCATCATTGGGTGGAAGGAATTCGAGATGGAGGTGGTGCGTGACACCGCCGACAACTGCATCATCGTCTGCTCGATCGAAAATATGGACCCGATGGGCGTCCATACCGGCGATTCCATTACCGTGGCACCGGCGCTGACCCTGACCGACAAGGAATATCAGGCGCTCCGTGATGCCTCGCTTGCCGTGCTTCGCGAGATCGGCGTCGATACCGGCGGGTCGAACGTGCAGTTCGCCGTCTGCCCGAACACCGGCCGCATCATCATCATCGAGATGAACCCTCGGGTCAGCCGTTCATCCGCCCTTGCATCAAAGGCCACCGGCTTTCCGATTGCCAAGGTCGCGGCGAAACTGGCCGTCGGCTATACACTGGACGAGCTGGCGAACGACATCACCGGCGTCACCCCGGCGAGTTTCGAGCCGACCATCGACTATGTCGTGACCAAGATTCCCCGTTTTACTTTCGAGAAGTTCCCGGGATCGGAAGCGAAACTCTCGACATCAATGAAGTCCGTCGGCGAGGCGATGGCTGTGGGCCGTTCCTTCGAGGAAAGCCTGCAAAAGGCGCTTCGTTCGATGGAGACCGGGCTGACCGGCCTTGACGAAGTGCCGATGCCGGAACAGGACGAGACGCTTGGCGGCGACCCTGTGCGCGGCTGGCTTGGCGAATTTGTGCCCTTCCGCATTCTTCGCATTGCCCAGGCCATGCGCTCGGGCATGTCGGTGGACGAGCTTGCCACGATTACCAGCTGGGACAGCTGGTTCCTCTCCCGGATCGAGGCCATTCTCGATGCCGAGGCGATGCTGGCCGAAGGCGGACTGCCAACTGACGCGCCAACCCTGCAGAGCCTGAAATCCATGGGCTTCTCCGATGCCCGCATGGCAAAGCTGACCGGAACAACCCGCAGCGCAGTTACCGCCGCGCGGCATGAGGCCGGCGTGCATCCGGTGTTCAAGCGCATCGACACCTGCGCCGCCGAATTCGATGCCGAGACCGCCTATATGTATTCGTGCTACGAGCCCTTCATTGGTGCCGAGTGCGAATCCGCGCCGGCGGACCGCAAGAAGGTTGTCATCCTTGGCGGGGGCCCGAACCGGATCGGCCAGGGAATCGAGTTCGACTATTGCTGTGTCCATGCCTGCTACGCATTGTCCGAAGCCGGCTACGAGACCATCATGATCAACTGCAACCCGGAAACGGTCTCGACCGACTATGACACCTCGGACCGGCTGTATTTCGAGCCGCTGACCGACGAGGATGTGATCGAGGTCATCCGGCGCGAATCCCAGGCCGGCGAGATGCATGGCGTCGTTGTCCAGCTTGGTGGACAGACGCCGCTGAAGATCGCCGCCGCGCTGGAGAAGGCGAACATCCCGATCCTCGGAACCAGCCCGGACGCCATCGACCTTGCCGAGGACCGCGAGCGGTTCCAGCAACTGGTTAACGACCTGAAGCTTCGCCAGCCGGAGAACGGCATCGCGCATTCTGCCGAAGAGGCGCGCGACATCACCGCCCGGGTGGGACTGCCGGTGGTCATCCGGCCGTCCTATGTTCTTGGCGGACGGGCGATGGAGGTGGTGCATCACGAGGCCGATCTCGAGCGCTACATGCGTGACGCGGTTGTCGTCTCCGGCGACAATCCGGTGCTGATCGACAGCTTCCTGAACAACGCCATCGAGGTTGATGTCGACGCGCTGTGCGACGGCGAGGACGTCTATATCGGCGGCATTATGGAGCATATCGAGGAAGCCGGCATCCATTCCGGCGACTCGGCCTGCTCGCTGCCGCCGCAGACCCTCTCAGATGCGCTGATTGACGAGATTCGCCGCCAGACCGAGGCACTGGCCCGCGCGCTGGGTGTCGTCGGATTGATGAATGTCCAGTTCGCCATCAAGGATGAGGACATCTATCTTCTCGAGGTGAACCCGCGCGGCAGCCGCACCGTGCCGTTTGTCGCCAAGGCGACCGGCGTGCCGCTGGCCAAGATCGCCGCCCGCGTTATGGCGGGTGAAAAGCTGGCCGGGTTCGACCTTGACGATGTCTCGCCGGACCATGTCGCGGTGAAGGAAGCCGTCTTCCCCTTTGCCCGGTTCCCCGGAAGCGATGTGGTGCTGGGGCCAGAGATGAAATCCACTGGTGAGGTCATGGGCATCGACCGTGATTTCGGTCTCGCCTTTGCCAAGAGCCAGCTCGGCGCCGGGGTGGAACTGCCCCTGTCCGGCAAGGTGTTTGTCTCGGTTCGTGACGAGGACAAGCCGGCCTTCATCGACATCTGCCGCGACCTCCACGAGACGGGTTTTGAAATTCTGGCGACTGGCGGCACCATGTCAGTTCTGACTGAGGCCGGGGTCCCTGCAACCCGCATCAACAAGGTGATGGAAGGCCGTCCGCACGCTGTCGACGCGATGCTGTCGGGTGACATCCAGCTTGTCATCAATACCGCCATGGGCGCTGCGTCAATGCGGGATTCTTTCTCCTTGCGTCACACTGCATTAAAGAACAAAATTCCTTATTATACGACGGTATCAGGCAGTCGCGCCGCCACGCAGGCCATCAGGGCACTGCAAAAGGGCGATCTTGGCGTTCGTACGCTTCAAGGGTTTCTGTCCGACATTGCCAGCTGATCCGGCTTTCCGCCGCACGCATTTTGCCTGCCGCGGGCGGCAGGTGGATTGTATTGTGACGGAAGCCCCGGCCCCGTCAGGAATCTGGTTTTGTCAGGAAACCGGCCTCGCCAGGCCGACAGCTGAACCGGCCGGCGGCCTCGTGCCGTCCGGCATGACCGAGACATGACAGAGCCAGCCACCGGATTCACGCCGAATTCATGGCCCGCAGAACGAACAGGAACGATGGAAAAGATTCCCTTTACCCCGCAGGGGCTGGAAACGATCAAGGAAGAGCTGGCGCATCTCAAGGGGCATGAGCGCCAGGCCGTGATCAATGCAATTGCCGAGGCCCGCGAGCATGGCGATCTGTCGGAGAATGCCGAGTATCATGCCGCGCGCGAGAAACAGTCTTTTATTGAGGGCCGCATCACCGAGCTTGAGGATGTGACCAGCCGCGCCGAGGTCATCGACGCCACGAAACTCTCCGGCGAGAAGGTGACCTTCGGCACGTCGGTAGGTGTCGCCGACGAGGATACGGACGAGGAATCGATCTTCCATATCGTCGGACCCTATGAGGCCGATATCAATCGTGGGCTGGTCTCGACCTCCTCACCCATCGCCAGGGGACTGATCGGCAAATCGGTCGGGGATTCCGCCGAGGTGCACACACCGGGCGGCGTCAAGAGCTACGAGATCATCTCGATCGAGCTGTTCGACATGAGCAAGGTCTAGGCGGGACGGCCAAGCACCGTCCGTTCACCCCTAACCCTCGATCTCGTCGATGGGGACGCCCGGCATGTTCTTGGCCGAGCGGATGGCCAGAGCCGTCTTCACATGGCTGACATTCGGCGCCGGGGTCAGGCGCGAGGTCAGGAATTTCTGGAAATCGTCCCAGTCATGCGCGGTGATCTTCAGCAGGAAATCGGTCTCGCCCATCAGCATGTGGCACTCGCGCACCTGCGGCCAGGCACTGACCATCTCCTCGAACTGCTGGAGGTCGGCCTCGGCCTGGCTGGTCAACCCGACAAAGGCAAAGACCTGCACCGTATAGCCCAGGGATTCGGCATCGATATCGGCGTGGTAGCCGCGGATGATCCCCTCTTCCTCGAGGACACGGACACGGCGCAGGCAGGGCGGCGCGGAAATGCCGGCACGCTTGGCGAGGTCGACATTCGTCATTCTGCCATCGTCCTGCAGATCACTGAGGATCTGGCGATCAACCGTATCCAGTTTTACCTTACCGGCCATGCTTTTCCGACCCGTTCCTTCCCAATCCATGCTGTGTGCCAAGTGGTTTGGCCAGATGGCGAATGAACATCCGCCGAAGCTGATAAGGATAAATATGGCACTGCGACTGCGCAAGAAAATTGCGCAAGATTATTGCGCGGAAAAAGTGTATTTTCTTTTAAAGAAATAAAGCGGGACAGCTTTGGCATGCCCGCCATCCAGTCCTGAAAACGCGTGGGAGATCGCGCCTAATGCCGCAGACCGCAGCCAACGACGGGACAGGTCCGGTGCTGGTCCGGGTGGTCAGTGACGGCACCGCCGGCATGCGGTTGCAGGCGCTGGCGCTTGCAGAATCACTGCAGCGCGCGCGGCCAGACTGGAAATGTGACGAATTCACCATCACCCCGCATCCGCTGACCCGCGCCATGCCGCGGCTGGCGGCCTGGCTTCCGTCAATGCCGCTCTATGGCCGTGCGCCAAAGGGCGGAGCAACCAGCGGGGCAACTGGTGGGGCAACCGGCATTCCGGGGACGGCATCATTGTCGCGGCGGCCACATGCCGGGCGCTATCCCGATATCATGATCACCTGCGGACGCCGGATGGCGGGGTTTGCGCTGGCGATGCGCCGGCGGGCCCAGGCCGACGGCAAGCCGATGCAGATTGTCCAGCTTCAGGATCCGCGCCTGCCGCCTGCCATGTTTGACGCGCTGGTGGTGCCGCGGCATGACCGGGCGCGCGGGGCGAATGTGCTGGTCACCACCGGATCGCTGAACCGGCTGACACTGGAGAGCATAAAGGCGGCGATGATGACGCTGCCGTCACGCTGGCTGAAAACCACGCGCCGCACGGCGGTCGCGGTGATGATCGGCGGCGACAACAGGCGCTACCGCATCACGCCGGAGATGGCGGACGGCATGGCCGACAGGCTGGCGCGCTTTGCCGCCGAGGCAAAGGTGACATTGATGATCATGGCCTCGCGCCGGACACCGGACGGGCTGGTCGAGCGACTGTGCGCGAACCTTCCCGCCGGTGGCGCGATGCTGCCGCTAAAGGGCGAGCCGAATGTCTATCCCGGCATTCTGGGCCTTGCGCAGGCGGTGATCGTCACATCGGATTCAGTGAATATGGCAAGCGAGGCGTCGATCACCGGAAAGCCGGTGCTGATCGCCCCCTGGCAGAGCGCCGCCGAAACCAACCCCAGCGGCGAGGCAGGACGCATTCGCGCCTTTCACGATCATATGTTTGCCGGCAACCACACCGCGCCAATGGCCGGCACCATCCCGAACGGGTCGTTCGAACGGCTGGACGAGATGGCCGGCTCACCGAAGAACTGCTGGCGGTGCTGGAACGTTAAGTGAATGTTTACTTCTGGTCTCTATCTTGTCCGCATCAGGGGACAAGGAGGAACAGATGCATGTCTTCATCGCCAAGATCGACTATTTTGATCCCGATACATGGCCGGTGCTTGCAGCGCCCTATGCCGGATCAAACCCCGAAACAAGCCGGGCGAATATCACCGAGGTTGCTGACAAACTGGGCAGGGACGGAATAGCGCTGCTGGTGGGATCGCTTGCCCCGCGGACCCGCCACAGTCACAAGCGCAAACTGCTTGGCGCAGTCAGATGCCACCATGCGCTTTATGACACGGTACGGCTTGTCGACCCGCGACATCTGACATCGGCACATTTCACCCGCACCGACGGCGCCTTCCGGATGCCCTACTGCATCCCCTATTCGCATTTATGGGTCTGCCCGCCACCGCTGATCCGGGCCGAGGTGCCGTGCGGTGACGAGATTGTCGACCCGGACAACCGGCGCAACTGGTTCATCCGGCTGAGCAACGCACAGGCCGAGGTCGCCTTTGAAGTGCTTACCAACATGGCCGGGCCGCCGGAGGAGATCCAGCGCCCGGACCGGGGCTTCATCTGTGATCTGTAGGTTGATCCCCCGGTCGGGCTGGCAATCCTAGTAATACAGCTCGCGCGGGTCGGTGATGCCGAGATTGGCGTAGAGCCCTTCCACCTGATCACGATAGCCGTTGAAGATCATCGTCGGTACGCGCTCGTCGGTGCCAAGCATGCGTTCCGTCTTCTGCGGCCAGCGCGGGTGCGGAATGCCCGGGTTCACATTCGCCCAGAAACCGTATTCCTTGGCAGCGAGCTCTTCCCAGAAGCTGACCGGGCGCTCGTCGGTGAAGGTGAAGCGGACAATCGACTTGATCGACTTGAAACCGTATTTCCACGGGGTGACCAGGCGGATCGGCGCGCCGTTCTGGTTCGGCAGCGGCTTGCCATAGATGCCGGTGGCGAGGAAGGCCAGCTCGTTCTGCGCCTCTTCGATGGTCAGCCCCTCGACATAGGGCCACGGGTACCAGGCCTGCTTCTGGCCCGGCGCCACCTTGGGGTCGAGGAAGGTTTCCATGCGCAGATATTTCGCGCCCGAGGTCGGCTTCGCCACCTTGATCAGGTTCGCCAGCGGCACGCCCGACCAGGGAACAGCCATCGCCCATGCCTCGACACAGCGGTGCCGGTAGAGCCGTTCCTCGGTCCCGCCCATGGCGGCGACCAGATCCTCGGCATCCATTGTCAGCTCCTGCTCGACCATGCCGTCGATGGTGACGGCCCACGGGTCGGCCTGCATCTTGCGGGTCTTCTTCCAGATGTTCTTCGAGGAACCGAACTCGTAAAAATTGGTGTAGGTGGTGGCATCCTCTTCATCCGTGATCGCGCGGTCGAGCACATAACCCTCGTTGCGCGGGAACGGATAGCCGCCGATGGCGGCCATGGCGGTGCTGGTCATACCGCCACCGATCAGGCCCGAAGTGGCGAGGCCGAGCCCAGCAAAGCCGGCGGCCTTCAACCATTCACGGCGGTTCATATAGACGGATTCGGATGTGGCGGCGGATTCAGGCAGCTCCCAGGACCGGCGTTGCTTGATCAGCATGGTCATGTCTCCCTCATAACGGGTGGATCAGGGTTACGGAACGGCGGCCGGCGCGCGGTGCACAGCGGTCGCAAAAAATCATGAGCAAACACTGCCCCGGCAATGTGGCAGCCATAAGGCGAATGATCTGGGTGAATCAGCGAAGCGAGGCGATGACCTCGGCAATGCGGCCGAGCGCCGTCTGCAGCACATCATCGGCGGCGGCGAAGCTCAGCCGGAAGGCCGGCGACAGGCCAAAGGCGACGCCCGGGACCACCGCCACCTCGGCCAGTTCCAGCAGCGCGGCGGCGAAGTCGCTGTCGTTCCCGATCACCTTGCCGTCGGGCCGTGTCTTGCCGATCAGGCCCGCGATATCGGCGAACACATAGAAGGCGCCGTCGGGAGCCGGGCAGCTGACCCCTTCCATCGCGTTCAGCGCCGCCACCACCATGGCGCGGCGGCGGGCGAAGGCGGCGTTGTTCTCGGCGATGAAACCGGTCGGGCCGTTCAGCGCGGCGACGGCGGCATGCTGGGCGATGCTGCCGGGCGAGGATGTGGATTGCGACTGCAGCTTGGCCATGGCTTTCACCAGCGGCACCGGCGCCGCGGCAAAGCCGATGCGCCAGCCGGTCATGCAATAGGATTTGGAGACGCCGTTCAGGGTCAGCACCCGGTCCGCCAGGTCGGGCGCGAGGCCGGCGATGGTGCTGAACTCGAACCCGTCATAGGTCAGATGCTCATAGAGGTCGTCCGAGATCACCATCAGATTCGGGTGCCGGCGGATGACATCGGCGAAGGCGCGAAGCTCGTCTGCGCTGTAGCCCATGCCGGTCGGGTTCGACGGGCTGTTGATGATGACCCAGCGTGAACGCGGAGTGATCGCCGCCTCAAGCCGTTCCGGCGACAGTTTCAGCCCGTCGGCAAAGCCGCTGGCCAGAAAGACGGGCGTGCCGCCGGCCACCTCGGTGATGCCGGCAAAGCTGACCCAGTAGGGGGCCGGGATGATCACCTCGTCGCCGGCCTGCACCGTCGCCATCAGCGCGTTGAACAGCACCTGCTTGCCGCCGGTGCCGACCGAGATGTTGGCGGCGCTGACGTCGAGCCCGTTCTCGCGGCGGAACTTCTCGGCGACCGCCTCTTTCAGCTCGGGGATGCCGTCGACCTGGGTGTATTTGGTATGGCCGTCATGGATGGCGCGGATCGCGGCCTCCTTCACATGCGGCGGGGTGTCGAAATCGGGCTCGCCGACGGCAAGGCCGATGACATCGCGCCCGGCGGCGCGAAGGTCGAGCGCCAGCGACGAGATCGCCACCGTTGGCGAGGGCGCGATCCGCGTCACCCGGTCGGCGAAGGCGATGGACGGGGTATCAGACCCGGCACCAGTGGTTTTCGATGAGTCACTCATGGCATCAGATGTGCCACAGGGAACGCATGGTGGGAAGGGGGTGGGTGAATGACGGAGATGTGAATTCCCGGAGATAAACGGCTTGGCCAGAGTGAACGTTCACAACGAACAAAAACTTTTTGAAGGATCGGAATATGGATTGGGAAGACGACAACTGCCCGATTTGTAATACAAAGGCGAAGGGCACTGACTTTAGTAACAATCAAGCGGAAGTTCATTGTCCATTGTGTGGCAACTATAAAATCACGTCTGAAGCCAGCTCGTTGCGAAATCGATTGGTAAGTGACCGCGTGCTCAAAGCCAAAGACCCCAAGATTTATGGGTGGATTCGCCTTCAAAACCGCAATGGAAACACCCCAAGAATAACAAGCGACTTGCTACAGTCGATAGTCACAGCAGCGCTTCCCAACCTTCTGGACAGAGCAGATTACCTGCTTGATGAAGCGGCGAGCACAATTTTCAAACGAGATGAAATGTTCAGTCGCAGAGAACCTCGGTATCTCGCTGCGAGCTTCTCAGACTTGCCTGAGGAAGCTGAATTTGTCTGGAAAATACTGTTCAATCGCGGCTTCGCTGAACCAATGACTAATCAAGGGGGAACCAGAGTTACAATCGACGGTCATCTTCATGCAGAAACGCTTAAGCAAACAAAAACTTCTTCTGAAAAAGTCTTCATCGCCATGTGGTTCAACAATGAAATGGATGAGGCTTACGATAAAGGGTTGCAGATAGGTGTGCTAGATGCCGGTTATAAACCCGTTCGTATTGACCGAGTTGAGCACACCAATAAAATTGATGATGAAATCATAGCGTCCATAAGGACATCAGCCTTCATTGTCGCAGACTTCACTGGTCATCGTGCAGGTGTCAATTTTGAAGCTGGCTTTGCCATGGGGTTAGGAATGCCAGTGGTCTGGACCTGTAGAGAGGACGAAATCGAAGACCTACATTTCGACATAAGGCAGTATAACTGTGTGCCTTGGAAGGAACCCAAAGACCTTGCAGAAAAACTTAAGAACCGAATTGAGGCCACAATCGGACGCGGGCCAAATTAACGCGACACATTGCTGTATGGTTGATTATTAGAAAGCTCGTCTAGCTTTAATGCAGCGGCTTGATGACCACGCTTTGCGGCACGACTGAGCCATTCAATCCCATCACCTTCATTGCACTCAATGCCGAGCTTACCTTCAAGGAAAGACCGCCCGAGCAGATATTGCGCGTTGATGTCACCAGCTTGCGCGCGCGATGCAAGAGCATGGGCTTCGGCTGTCCAGCCCAGTCGGAATTTCCCTCGTAAAAACTTTTGGTCAAAAATGAGCACAGCAAGGCCAATCAGACCAGAAACAATCATTGCAACCAAAAGCCGTAGCAATTCACACCAAGAGTAAAGAGCACCTGGCTCAAATCCCATCACATTTCGCAAATGAGGAAGACCAACGAGAACCCCAACAACATAGACACCTCGACAGGTGTGCAAGATGCGGGCGCCGCGCTTTGCTCTTCTGCTGAAATCGTCTTCGTTAGTGTGACGCGGCAATTATCTCGTCCACGACGTTAGCGTTGCTCCAGGATCAACAGAATCCTTTGCGGCTTCTAGCGATAAGTAGACCTCCTTGGACCTGAAACCGTTGAAACTGGTTCCAGAAACAGAGGGGTTTGGGAATACAACATACCGGTCCACTCCATCAGCCATCCGCCGAACGACAATAAACAGCCCTAATCCATTGGTTCTGGCATACCAATAAAAGGTTGCCCTTGAGAATTGTTGTTTGCATTCAGGAAACATTACATTCCCATCAAAATCCAATGCTCCGTTCTCAAAGATAAAACTAAACATATGCGGTTGGAATGCGGCTAGATACTCCTTGAGTTGCTGGCGCATGACAGCAATTACCTCATCCCAGCGGTCTTCAGTGAAACGTCCAAGTTGGTAATCTCGATAAATTTCCACTTCGACGAGATCAATTGGCCGATGCCACTCAAGGCCCACATTCACAACCTCTTCGATTTCCTTTTTTTGGTCGGCCATGTAGTCAAACCACCTCTTTGAGTATTCGGGGTTCTTCTTTCGGCCATCTAGGATCGCCATGACACGGTATTTTTC
>JAKMFG010000285.1 GCA_022425565.1 Alphaproteobacteria bacterium | reverse complement strand
GTCTGGGCAAGCTTCAGCCTGCTTCATGCCCCGCGCGCCGAGATGCCGGCAAACCTTGCCAGGATTCACCGGGCGATCCGCCCGGGCGGGCTGTTCTATATGGGGCTGAAACTTGGCGAAGACGAGGCGCGCGATGCGGCTGGGCGCTTCTATGCCTATTTCGGCGAAGAAGAATTGCGCCAGCTGCTGGCAGAGGCAGGGTTTTCCGTATTGGCGGCGGAGCCTGATTCAATGGTCGGCCTGCTTGGCAGCCCGGAGCCCTGCATCCACATCACATCGGCCCGGGACTGACGCGCCCAGGCTAACCCTCGATCCGGAAATGCAGCTCGGTCGGGGCCAGCCCATCCCCATTCACCGGGGTCAGGTCCTGCGGGCAGGCCGACATCACCGCGATGATATCTGTTTCGGCACGCATGACGATGCTGTGACCGGCGGAGGAGACCGGCGCTTCCCAGCTGATCCGGCCCTGCGGCGACACCGGAATGTTCATCCACAGGTTGAACGGGTCCGGCACATGCACCGCCGCCTCGCCGATCGCCATCAGCGCCATGCGGAAATTATCCGCGCAATTATCATGATATTCGGTGCATCCCAGCACCTGATAGCGCGGCCAGTCGCAGCTGGCGATGACCCTGTCATGCACGCCCGGGCTGTCATCCGACGTGATCGTCAGCATGGGCCGCCGCCGGTTGCTGACCATGACATCGCCGAGCGCAGGCATGATGCCGCCTGTTTCGGTATGGCAATGCGCCATTGACAGGAATTCATGCGGCGCGCCGTCACAAATGGCCCAGAAGTCGCAGACCTGCGTGCCATGGGTGTTGATCACCCTGATCGACCGCCCGGCCGCCACCCGCACGGCAACACCGCAGCGCGGCGGCACCCGGTAGGTGGTGCCGGCATCGGGCTGCCCGTCAGGCGAGACTGCACTGTCGAGAGAGGCGTTCCTGCCGTCTGGAGCTGCCGGGTTGTACATCATGACCTGCCCTTATCTGCCGCGCGAATTCATCCAGCCTGCCGCGCCTTCCTTGACGAACTGGCCGGTATTGAGCTCACGAAAGGCGTTCTGCAGTTCCTCGCGGGTGTTCATCACGATCGGGCCGTGCCAGGCGACGGGCTCGCGAAGCGGCGCCCCTGAAACCAGAAGAAAGCGCACCCCGTGCTCGCCCGAGCTTACCTCGACCTCGTCACCACCGCCGAAGACCACCAGTGTGCGGTTTCCGGACTGGTCGCGGATCTTCAGCTCCTCGCCGTTGAATTCCTTTTCCACATTCACCCCGAACGGGGCCGAGGCGTTGCCGAAATTCGCGCTGCCCTCGAAGATATAGGCAAATCCCTGGCGGCGCGTGTCAAACGGGAAGCGACGGGTGCTGTTCGCCGGCATCGCAACATCAAGATAGATCGGGTCGGTATCGATGCCGTCGACCGGCCCGCGATAGCCGCGATAGTCACCGGCGATCACCCGGATATGGGTGCCGTCATCATCTGTCAGGCTGGAAATATCGGCCGATTTCACATCCTGATAGCGCGGCGTGCACATCTTCTGATCGCGCGGCAGGTTGGCCCAGAGCTGAAAGCCGTGCATCTGGCCGGCGGCATTTCCGGTCGGCATCTCCTGATGGATAATGCCCGATCCGGCGGTCATCCACTGCACGTCGCCATCGCTCAGCACCCCCTTGTTGCCGAGCGAGTCCGCATGCTCGACATTGCCTTTCAGCACATAGGTGATGGTCTCGATGCCGCGATGCGGATGCCAGGGGAAGCCCTTCAGATACTGCTCGGGATCGTCATTGCGGAAGTCATCCATCATCAGGAACGGGTCGAACATGTCGGTGTCGCCGAAGCCGAACACGCGGTGCAGATGGACGCCGGCCCCCTCCATGGTGGGGGTGGCGCCGGACTGGAACTTGATGGGACGGATCGACATGGGGAACTCTTAACCGGGAAAACTGTAAATGGTGTGTGCCACAGCATGTGGGATATTGGCAGGCCGAATCAAGGCAGCGTCACGCCGCCTCGCCCGCGACAAAGCCAGAGGACCAGGCCCACTGGAAATTATAGCCGCCAAGATGGCCTGTCACATCCACCACCTCGCCAATGAAATAGAGGCCGGGCCGCCCCTTCGCCTCCATCGTCTGTGCCGAGAGTCCGGACACATCGACCCCGCCGAGCGTGACCTCGGCCGTGCGATAGCCCTCGGTGCCGCTGGGGCGCACCTGCCAGCGATTCACACGCTCGCCTGTCGCCGCAATGCCCTTCTTCGACAGCTCGGCAAGACGCCCGCCGATGCCAAGCTCGTCAAGGATATCCGCTGCCAGCCGCTTTGGCAGATGCGCCGCAAGCTCGGTCAGCACCTCGCGCTTGGGCGATGCGGCCCTGGCACCGGCCAGCATGGCGGCGACGTCGGTGCCGGGGGCAAGGTCGATGGCCACCCCCTCGCCCTCGTCCCAATAGCTGCTGATCTGCAGCACCGACGGGCCGGACAGCCCGCGATGGGTGAAGAGCAGCCCCTCGCGGAAACTGGTCTTGCCGTGGCGTACCTCGGCATCGACCGACAGGCCGGACAGCGCCTTGCAGCGTTCGAGGAAATTCGCCTGGAATGTCAGCGGCACCAGCGCCGGGCGCAATTCGGTCACCTCGAGGCCGAACTGCCGCGCCACATCATAGCCGAAGCGGGTTGCCCCGATCTTGGGGATCGACAGCCCGCCGGTGGCGATCACCAGCGAGGCGCATTCCACCACGCCGCACGACGCTTCCACCCGGTAGCCGCCATCCGGCAGCGCGGCAATGTCGCCAACCGCGGTCTGCAGCCGCAATTCAGCCCCAGCACCGGCGCATTCCGCCAGCAGCATGTCGATGATCTGCTGCGCACTGTCATCACAGAACAGCTGGCCGAGCTTCTTTTCATGGAAAGCGATGCCATGCTGTTTCACCAGATCGATGAAATCATCCTGCGTATAGCGGCTGAAAGCCGATTTGCAGAAATGCCGGTTGCCCGACAGGAACGCCGTCGGCGCGGAATGGATGTTGGTGAAATTGCAGCGCCCGCCGCCGGATATGCGAATCTTCTCGGCAGGTTTTTTCGCATGGTCGAGGATTAGTACCCGCCGCCCGCGCGCGCCGGCGACCCGCCCGCACATCAGCCCGGCGGCCCCGCCACCGACAATTAGCACATCAACCTGTTCCGTCATGGCCCGGCGTCAGCCCCCGCCGCCGACCTGGATGGAGGCCAGCACATCGGCCTGATAGGCGACTTCCTTGGGATTCAGCGAATTTGGAAATTTCGAGAATTCGGCAAGCACCTTGCGCACCGCCTCCATATGCGCCTCGTCTTCATAGACCCAGATGGAAATGATCTCATGCGGTTTTTCCTGCGATCGCGCGATCCGGCAGTCGGCCATCAGCCCGTGCTTTTTCAGCAGATCGGGAATATTGGCCGAAATGCCGGTGAACAGCGTCGCATGTTCCGCACTCTGAAAGGTCCGGACCGTCACCCGTACTATCGACATCTCGTCACCACCTCGTAAAACTGCAAACCGCGAACTGCAAACTGCAAACTGCAAACGGGGTTTATTCTGACGGCCCGGCCGGGGCCTGTCAAAAGAACCGGACGCCGTATCGGCTGGCTTGATCAGTATTTCTCGCGGCGCCGCAACTTCAGCACGCCCGGCAGCTTCTTCACCGCGATGCCGCTGACCGCAATCAGCGCCATGCCGGCCCAGGCCCAGCCATCGGGCAGCGTGCCGAACATCACCATGCCGATGATGATCCCGGCGACAATCTCGAAATAGGTGAAAGGGGCGATCTCCTCGGCCGGGGCTTTTGTCATCGCCACGATCATCAGCGTGTGGCTGAGCGCCGACAGCCCGCCGATAAGGGCAACAAGCAGGATCTGATCACCGGCCGGCACCTGCCAGACAAAGGGCAGGGCCACACTGAGCGCGAGCGACGCCACTACCGCCCCCCACATCGACACCAGCAGCGGGTCGGATTCACTGCCAAGCTTGCGGTTCAGCAGCATCTGCACCGCGACGGTAAAACCGGTGAACAGGATGAAGATAGCGCCGATATCGAGCGCCGCCGGATCCGGACGGATCACCAGCAGCACGCCGCAGAAGCCGCCCGCCACCCCGGCCCAGGCCGGTCGCGACACCGGCTCGCCGAGCATCAAGGCCGACAGCCCCACCATCAGGAAGGGATAGACATAGAGGATGGCGATGGCATTCGCGTAATCGACATGCACCACCCCGATGATGAAGGAGGTGTTGCCCGCCGCCAGCAGCAGCCCGCGCACCACCTGCACCACCGGCCGCGACGGGCGCAGGCAGGCCCTGCCACCGCGCCAGAAGGCCAGCGGGATCAGGATGACGCCATAGATGGCAAAGCGGAACCAGGACAGCAGCACTGGCGGCAGCTCGCCGGCCAGCTGTTTCATCAGCGCCCCGCCGGTGGCCGCAAGGCACAGCGCCGTCACCATGATCACGATCGCCGGCGCATAGGGATGGATGCGGGTCAGGACAGAGGTGGCAGGGGCGGGAGACGACAAGGCGGGGCCGATGGTTGCTGATGCGGGGGCATATGAGGTGCCGCCGCCAGCATGGCACAGCCCGCCCCCCACTTGCCAGACATGATGCAAGGGTGTGAAATTGTCCCCTGTAGCTGCACGGGAAAACTCGGGAGGGATTAATGAAATTCGGCGTATTGGGCGATGCCAAGATCGCGCGCGAAAAGCTGCTGCCGGCGATCCGCGCGGCAGGCCATGAGGTAACCCATCTCGGCCGGCGCGACCCGTCCGGCGGGGTGGACCCGGTCTGGGGCGATGTCCGCGTCTCAACCTATGAGGAGATGCTGGCCGACCCCGATATCGACGCCGTCTACAACCCGCTTCCCAACCATCTGCACGTGCCGATGAGCATCGCCGCGCTGGAAGCCGGCAAGCCGGTGATCTGCGAGAAGCCGGTGGCGCTGTCGGTGGAAGAGCTCGACCGGCTGGCCGCGGTGGCGGCGCGCACCGGACTCTATCTCTATGACGGCTATATGGTGCGCTACCACCCGCAATGGGACTGGCTTCGCGGCCTCGACCTCGGCGCCCGCACGCATGTGACCGCCACCTTCACCTATCCGCCGCAGCCCGAGGGCAATGTGCGCAATGTGGCGGCCTGGGGCGGCGGGCCTGTCTGGGACATTGGCGGCTATACGCTGCTGGCGGGGATGATGCTGCTGGATGGCAGGCCGCGGCTGATCGGCGCGACGACGCTGCCGGAGGCGCATCTCGATGTCGAACGCTCGGCAAGCGCGCTTGTCGGCTTTGATGACGGACAGGTGCTGACGATGTCGGTCTCCAGCGGGGCGACGCTGTGCCAGTCGGTGCTGCTGACCGGCACCGACGGATGGGCGCGCCTCGACACGCCGTTCAACCCGGCAGCGGAAACGACGGCGCGCTGGGCGCATGCGCGGGACGGCAAGGAGCCGCTTCTGGGCACCGGCACCGAGATGCGGTTCGGGCCCTGCGACCAGTATGAGCTGATGGTCCGGGATTTCGCCGCCGCCATGGCCGAAGGGCGGCCGACGGATTTGTCGGAGTCACGCGACCTGGTGCGCCTGCTGGGCGAATGGCTGGGGGGTTGAGCGGGGGCGTGAACAAGACGAGCGGAGCCTCGCAACTGGACCTGCCGCACCTGACCCGGCGGGAATTGATGAGCCACCGCGCGAAGCTGGAGCGCGCCATCGCCCGTGGACGCAACACCGAGGCCGGCACCGCGCTGCTGGCGCGGATCGAGGCGGAGCTGGAAGCCCGCCGCACCCTGCGCTTCGAGAATGCCGCAAAAGACGTCCCGCCGCTCTATCGCGGCATGCGGGATGAGGATGTGTGATCCACTCCGCTCTTGAGGCGGGGCGGTCTGCGTGCCACCGTGGTTGTCGTGTTCAACGCGGCGGCGGATGCGCATGAAACCTCATGGCAAGGGGCGGTGGGAATCGCTCTATTTCGACTATCCGGAGTTCGAGGCGCCGATCCGCGACGGGCTGGCGATGCGCGCGCCCGTCACCATCGTCGGGGCCGGGCCGATCGGCATGGTCGCGGCGCTGACGCTGGCCAGATACGGGCAGCCCTCGGTCATCGTCGATGCCAAGCACACCTTCAATGACGGCTCGCGCGCCATCTGCGTCGCGCGGTCCAGCTTCACCGCGCTGCAGCTGCTGGATGTGCTGGGCCCGTTCCTTGACAAATCGCTTCCCTGGGCGTCGGGGCGCAGCTTTTTCCGCGGGCGGCAGATCCTGGAATTCTTCATGCCCGACAGCGCCACCGAGCGGCACCGCCCGATGTATAATATCGAGCAGCAATATATCGAGAAATTCCTGCATGACGGGGTCGCCGCCAACCCGCTGATCGACATGCGCTGGCGCACCGAATGCACCGGCGTGGCAGATGCGGATGATGGTGACGGCGTGGTCCTGACGCTGCGCGATCCGGACGGCCCCTACGAGATGCGCACGGACTGGCTTCTCGCCGCCGACGGGGCGCGGTCGCAGATCCGCTCGAAGATGGGGCTGCGGCTTGCCGGGCAGAATTTCGAGGGGCGCTACATCATCGCCGACATCCAGATGAAGAACCCCGTGCCGGTCGAGCGGTTCGCCCTGTTCGACCCCGACGCGCGGCCGGGATCGACCGTTCTGGTGCATCAGCAGCCCGACAATATCTGGCGCATCGACTATCAGCTTCGCGACGATGAGGATGAGGAAGAGGCGCTGCGCGAGGAGAACATCCGCGCCGCCGTGCAGAAGGTGCTGGATGAATGCGGCTATGACGCGCCGTGGGAGCTGGAATGGTGGTCGGTCTATTCGGCGAATACGCTGCTGCTGGACGGCTACCGGCACGGCCGCACCATCTTCATCGGGGATGCGGCGCATATCGTGCCGATCTTCGGCGTGCGCGGCTTCAATAACGGGGTGCTGGACGGGGTGAATATCGGCTGGAAACTGGCCTGGCACCTTGCCGGCAAGGCGGATGAGGCGATCCTCGACAGCTATGACCATGAGAGGCGGCGCGCCACGCTGGACGTCATAGAGAAGTCGGAGAAATCGACCCAGTTCATGAC
>JAKMFG010000237.1 GCA_022425565.1 Alphaproteobacteria bacterium | reverse complement strand
GTGTTGTCATTTGCAACTACTACATGGCCCGATAACGGCGGGTACCATACCGAGCGAAAATACTGCCTTTATTACATGCGTCGATCCTATTTCGCCCCCAGTCTTTCAGCCGCCTTGTTGCGTCTGCTGTCTCGCATCCGCTTGTCGGTGTCGGCTGAAATGGTGGAGGCGCCGGGTACCGCCCCCGGGTCCGCTCTGCTTATTTCACAGCACGTTTATCGCCATAGCCGGCAAGCCGGCATCTTTAATATAAGGGCAGGGGGTGATCTTTGGAAGCGCTGTTTTGACCGGCGTCTGCCCGCATATATCCAATTCGTTTATTGCAGGGGCGGCTTGCCATTGGCGCGGCGCTATTGCGGGTTGATCACCCCTTCCGGGCGTGCGACCTTGCCAGACAGTCCCGACACGCGCGAAAACAGGCCCTCAGCAATGCAGCAATATCTCGACCTTCTGGCACGTGTTCTTGACGAGGGGGTCGACCGCGGCGACCGCACCGGTACTGGAACTCGCGCCGTATTCGGGCACCAGATGCGGTTCGACCTGTCGGCAGGGTTTCCCCTTCTGACGACCAAGAAACTCCACACGCGCTCGATTTTCCACGAGCTGCTGTGGTTCATCAAAGGCGACACCAATATCCGCTATCTTCAGGAGCACGGCGTCTCAATCTGGGATGAATGGGCCGACGAGAACGGCGATCTGGGTCCGGTCTATGGCAAGCAGTGGCGCCGCTGGCAGTCTCCGGATGGCGCCGAGATCGACCAGCTTGCGGATTTGGTGGCGGCCATCCGCGCCACTCCGGAATCACGACGGCTGATGCTGTCGGCATGGAACCCGGCGGACCTGCCAAACATGGCGCTGCCGCCTTGTCACTGCCTGTTCCAGTTTTTCGTGGCCGAGGGCAGGCTGTCCTGCCAGCTCTATCAGCGGAGCGCCGATATCTTCCTTGGTGTGCCTTTCAACATCGCTTCCTATGCGCTGCTGACCCACATGATCGCCGCTGTCTGTGGTCTGAAGCCGGGGGAATTCGTCCACACGCTTGGTGATGCGCATCTCTATCACAATCATTTCGATCAGGCGCGCCTGCAACTCGCGAGAGAGCCCGGGCCCCAGCCGCAGCTGGTCCTGCACCGGGTGCCGGACAGCATTGATGAGTTCACCTTCGAGGATTTCGAAATCACCGGCTATGAGGCGCAGCCGAACATTCCTGCGCCGATCGCGGTGTAGCCATGACAGTCTCGCTTGAAATGGTGGCTGTAGTGGCCATGGCCCGCAACCGTGTAATTGGTGATGGCGCCGGCCTGATCTGGCATCTCCCGGCCGATCTGAAGCGGGTCAAGTCGCTGACCATGGGATGCCCGCTGATCATGGGACGCCGGACCTGGGATTCCATCGGCCGCGCGCTTCCCGGCCGGGCCAGTGTGGTGATGACGCGCGATGCTTCCTGGGCGGCAGAGGGCGCGCTTCGCGCCGGCGACATGGATGCGGCGCTGGAACATTCCCGCGACTGGATCGCGGCAACAGACAGCGCGCGGCCCGAAATCATCCTGTTTGGTGGCGGCGAGATCTATGCTGCCGGCATGCCGCTATGCAACCGCATCGAGGCGACGATCGTCGATATCTCGCCGGATGGTGGGCCGAACGCGGCCCTGTTTCCGGCGCTGGCGGCATCGGAATGGGACCACGAGGTGCTGGAAGAGGCGGAGCCTGAAGGCGACGTGCCGGGCTATCGCTATGAGCGGTTCACACGGAAAAAGCCTGTGACCGTCTGATCACTCGATCACGATCTTCGGGCCGGCCTTCACCGCACCGTCCAGCTGGGCCATGACAGCGCCGGCGATGGCGGTGTAATGCGCGGCATGCGGCCCGCCGGGATCCTTGGCGACGACGGGCGTGCCTTCGTCGGATGTGGCCCGGATGGCCATTTCGAGCGGCACTTCGCCAAGGAACGGGGCGCCGATGCGCGCCGCCTCGGCTGCCGCGCCACCATGACCGAAAATATCATGACGGCCGCCACAGTCGGTGCAGATGAAGTGGCTCATATTCTCGACGATGCCGAGTACAGGAACATTCACCTTACGGAACATGTTCAGGCCTTTGCGGGCATCGATCAGCGCCAGGTCCTGCGGTGTCGAGACGATCACTGCGCCGGACAGGGCGGCGCGTTGCGACAGGGTCAGCTGGGCATCGCCGGTGCCGGGCGGCATGTCGATGATCAGCACGTCGAGATTGTCCCAGGCGACGTCGCGCAGCATCTGCTCGATGGCGCTCATCACCATCGGGCCGCGCCAGATGGTTGGCGCATCTTCGGCGACCAGATAACCGATCGACATGGTCTGCAGGCCCCAGGCATCGATTGGGTAGATTTTCTTGCCGTCGCTCTGCGGTTTCTTGTTCTGACCAATCAGGCGGGGAAGGGACGGCCCATAGATATCGGCGTCCAGAATGCCGACCCGCTGGCCGGTGGCGGCAATGGCTAGCGCCAGATTGATCGATGTGGTCGATTTGCCGACCCCGCCCTTGCCCGAGGCAACGGCGATCAGGTGGCGCGCCGGCTTCAGCGGCTCGTTGGAGGCCGGCTCGCCGCTGCCGATGGGCTTGCCAGGCGGTGTGTCGCCCGCGCCGGCGGCCTGATGTGCGGTCAGCATCGCGGTCGCCGACAGCACGCCGTCAAGGGCGCGCACAGCGCTTTCACTGGCGCTGCGGATCTGGTCGGCATGATCCTTTTCGGACGGGTCGATTTCAATGGTAAAGCCGACATGGCCATCCTTGATGACGATGCCTGATACCTGTCCGCTGGCGACAAGATCGCGGTCGCGGCCATGGGTCGTCACGGTGGCGAGTGCGGTCGAGACCTGCTGCTCTGTCAATTCGTTGGCCATGGTTGAAATCACCAGCTTTCGTGCAAATATGATGTGGACTTGAGGGGGACATAGTCCGTCCGGACCGGTTTTGCAACCAGATGGGCAATACCGCCGGAGATGGCTGGGTCTTCTCATGACTTTCCGGTGCCTTGCATATCCCTCGACGAGGGTGTCTGAAGGGCGCCACAAGACAAACTCTAGTGCGACGGAGTAGGCACATCATGCCATGGAATAATCAGGGCGGTGGCGGCGACGACGGCGGTCCGTGGGGTAACCCGGGCGGCGGTGGCCGAGGCAGCGGCGGCGGCAATGGCGGAAGCCCTTGGGGCCAGGGGGGCGGCGGTTCGCCGCAGGATATCGACAAGGTGGTCAGGCAGGGGCGCGAGGCGCTCGGCAGGATGCTGCCGTCTGGCGGCAAGTCGCTTTCACTGCTGTTGATCGTGGCAATCGCGATTTGGGCGTTGAGCGGCTTTTACCGGGTCAACCCGCAGCAGCAGGGCGTCGTTCTGCGGTTCGGCGAATGGGTCCGCACGACCTCGCCAGGACTGCATTACCATGTTCCCTATCCGATTGAGGCCGTGATGACCCCCGAGGTCACGCGTGACAATCGTATCGAGATCGGGTTCCGTGATGTCAGCGGTAACAGCTCCTCGCGTCGGGATATTGCTGACGAAAGTCAGATGATCACCGGCGATGAGAATATTGTCGACATCGATTTTGTTGTCTTCTGGCGCATTTCTGATGCCGGCCAGTATCTGTTCAATCTCGCCGAGCCCGACGACACCATCAAGGTTGCCGCCGAGGCGGTGATGCGTGAGATCATCGGCCGCACGCCGATCCAGACGGCCCTGACCGAAGGACGTCAGGATATTCAGTCGCAGGCCCGTGCCCAGTTGCAGGAACTCCTCGACGAATACGGCTCTGGCGTCCGTGTGCGTGACGTGCAGCTTCTGGCTGTTGACCCGCCAGGTGACGTGATCGACGCCTTTAACGAGGTTCAGCGAGCCCGTCAGGACCGTGACAGGCTGAAGAACGAGGCCGAGGCGTTCCGGAACGACGTCGTGCCGCGGGCACGCGGTGCAGCCGCCAAGCTGGTTGCCGAGGCCGAAGCCTATCGGGCCGAGGTCGTCAACCGCGCGGCTGGTGACGCGTCACGCTTTGACCAGGTCTATCAGGCCTATCAGGTCAATCCTGACGTCACCAAGGAACGTATCTATATCGAGACGGTTGAGGAAATCTTCTCCAACGTCGACAAGATCATCATCGACGAGCCTGCAGGCGGAAGCGGCGTTGTGCCGTACCTGCCGCTGCGCGAACTGAACAAGAAGTCGGGAGGAAACTGACATGGGTGCCACTCGTCTTGTCTCTCTCATCGCTGGCGCTTTGCTGATCGTGGCAAGCTTCAGCGCGTTTTTCACCGTCAACCAGACGCAGCAGGCGCTGGTTCTCCAGTTCGGCGAGCCGAAGCGGACCATTCAGGAGCCGGGGCTCGCCTTCAAGCTGCCGTTCATTCAGGACGTCATCTATTACGAAAAGCGTGTTCTAAGCCTGATCCCGCAGGATGCCGAAGAAGTGATCCTGTCTGATCAGAAGCGCCTTCAGGTGGATGCTTACGCCCGCTACCAGATCGAAGACCCGCTGCTGTTTTACCAAACAGTTCGTAACGAGCTTGGAGCACGCGGACGTCTTGAGGCCATCATCGACTCATCGGTTCGTCGTGCTCTCGGCCGCGAAACACTTGCGTCGATCCTGACCGGCCAGCGTAACGATATCACCCGCTCGATCGGTGAAGAGGTGAATGCTTCGGTAATGTCGCTTGGCATCAGGATCATTGATGTGCGACTGCGCCGTGCCGACTATCCGACGGCGACAAGCCAGAACATCTTCAACCGAATGAAGTCTGAGCGTGAACGCGAGGCCAAGGAGTTTCGCGCTACGGGTGAGGAAGAAGCGCAGAAGATTCGCGCCGACGCCGAGAAGACCCGTACCGTGATCATCTCCGAAGCGCAGCGTGAAGCCCAGCAGACACGTGGTGAGGGCGATGGCGAGGCGATCAAGATCTATGCTGACAGCTTTGGTCAGGACGCCGAATTCTTTGCCTTCTACCGGTCGATGGAAGCCTATCGCAAATCCATGAGTAACAGTGATACCTCGATGGTCCTGTCACCCGATAGCAGCTTCTTCCGCTTCTTTAAGAACAAGAGCGGCGAAGGGCAGAAATAAACACATACCTGCCATGTTTTGGTCACGGAACGTGGCTTTCATTCAGGCAGGAGGCGGGGGCATCCGTTGTCCCCGCCATTCGTTCTTTAGATGCTCAGAGGAGATCTGAACCCATGCTGATGCGGTTGCTCCGCCCGCTTCCGGCGCTTGCCGGCGCGGCGATCATGTTCGTAACTCTCGATATCAGTGCCGCCGAACGGCCCGACAGCTTTGCCGACCAGGCAGAAGCACTGTCTCCGGCGGTGGTCAATATTTCGACGACAACCATCGTCAATGACGGTCCATCGGCCGATATGCCGCAATTCCCACCCGGCTCGCCGTTCGAGGATTTCTTCCGCAATTTCGGTGATGACAACCGCCAGCGTCGTGCGTCGTCGCTGGGATCGGGTTTCATCATTGATGATGCCGGTATCGTTGTGACGAACTTCCACGTGATCGAGAATGCCGAGGAAATTACCGTCACACTTGCCGATGAAACGACGTTCGTGGCGGAAGTGCTGGGTCAGGACCAGAAGACGGATATCGCGGTTCTGAAGATTGATCCCGGCGAGACACAGTTGACGGCAGTGCCTTTCGGCGACTCCGACAATCTGCGTGTTGGCGACTGGGTGCTTGCCATTGGCAACCCGTTCGGACTTGGCGGCACGGTTACGGCCGGCATCGTCTCGGCGCGTGGCCGTGATATCGGCAACGGCCCCTATGACGACTTCATCCAGACAGATGCGTCTATCAACCGGGGCAACTCCGGTGGCCCGCTGTTTAATCTCGACGGCGAGGTGATCGGCATTAACACCGCGATCTTCTCGCAATCTGGCGGCTCAGTTGGTATCGGCTTTGCGATTTCCTCCAACCTAGCCAACCGTGTGACACAGCAGCTTGCCGAATATGGCACGACCCGCCGCGGCTGGCTTGGCGTCTTCATTCAGGAAGTCACGCCCGAGATCGCTGAATCGCTTGGCCTCGACGGGGCGGGCGGTGCGCTTGTGAGCTCGGTTAATGACAAGAGCCCGGCCAAGGCCGCGGGTCTCGAGCCGGGTGATGTCATCACCAGCTTCGACGGCAAGAAGATCGACAAGATGCGCGATCTGCCGCGTATCGTTGCCGAGACGGACATTGGCGCCACTGTCGATGTCGAGCTTGTTCGCAATGGCAGCGAGATGACTGTTCAGGTCACGCTTGGCGAGCTTGAAAAAGCTGAACTTGTCGGCCTGATTGGCGAAGATGAGCAGGAAGCCGGCAACGCCGAGAACTTTGACAAGCTCGGCTTCACGGTCGAGAATCTGACAGCTGCACTTGCAGAGCAGTATGGCCTTGACCCGGAAACGCGTGGCGTGATCGTCACCGAGGTGGTCGAGGGTGGTCCGGCATTCGCCAAGGGCCTTGAGGTCGGCAATCTCATCAAACGGTTCGGCCAGCGCCGGGTCGAGGATGCGGCTGACCTTGCCAAATCTGTGGCCGAAACGCAGGAGGCCGGCCGCGCCGGGGTCCTGTTGCTGGTCGAGAGCGACGGCCGTGAGCGCTTCATCCAGATCGGCTTTGCCAAGGAGTAAGCTCCCGCAAGTCGCATGTGAAACACGAAAAGGCCGGCCTCAGTGCCGGCCTTTTTCATGCGTGACGGGGTTGCGAGATGTCGTCAGCCGGTGATGAACGCGTCGGCTGTATATCCCTGAAGATACAGGAGCCCGGTCAGGTCGGTGTGGTTCAGCTGCAGCGGAATCTTCTCGCGAAGCAGCGGCTTGCCGTGGAAGGCGACGCCAAATCCGGCAGCCTCAAGCATATCCAGATCATTCGCCCCGTCACCGATGCAGGCCGCCTCGGCCGGGGTAATGGAAAGCTCGGCGCAATGATGGGCCAGGTATCGGGCCTTGGCACCGCTGTCCAGCACCGGCTTGCGCACCTTGCCAAGCAGCTTGCCGTCTTCGATTTCCAGATGGTTCGCGTGGGTATCGTTAAAACCGCATTGCGCTGCAACTGGTTGGGTGATGGCAGTGAAACCGCCTGATACGAGATAGCAGCTGGCGCCGGCAGCGCGCATGGTTCTGACCAGGGTGGTCGCGCCGCCTGAAAATTCCACTTCGGCCAGCGCTTCATCGACGAGGCTTGCCGGTTTTCCGGCGAACAGGGCAAGCCGCGCATCGAGTGCTTGTTCGAAATCCAGCTCGCCACGCATGGCGCGTGTCGTGATCGGCAGAATATCATCCGCTATACCGGCAAGCTGCGCCATATCGTCGAGCGATTCCGAGGTAATGATGGTGCTGTCCATATCGGCGATGAGAAGCTGTTTCTTGCGGTGTTCCGAAGAAACGATATTTACATCGATACCCTGCATATCGCCGCTCGCGCGAAGCATCGCCATGCCATCGACATCAACTGCTGCCGGCATCGGCAGATCGAGTGCAAACGTCTCGTCAAGCACGCGCACTGCTGCAAGGTCTGCATCAATGTCTGCGGCATCAAGTATGCCGCCGGCAATGTCAGCTGAAACGCTGCCGCGTGCCGAGCTTGAAAATACAGCTGTCTGGTGCAATGGTTCGCGGCCTGTTCGTGGTTGGCGTTTTCCCAACGCCTTTCTCAGGGCGGCGTCTTCGGGCAGGATTGTCTTGCGACCGGTAAAGCACAGAACCAGATGACTGACCACAGTGAAATCGCGCAGGCTGTAAGGGCGGGGCGCTATCTGATGATTTGCGGGCCGACGGCGGCCGGCAAGTCGGCGGTGGCGCTGGCTCTTGCCGAGCAGGCCGGCGGCACGGTGATCAATGCAGACTCCATGCAGGTCTACAGCGATCTTCGTGTGGTAACGGCACGACCCGGCGCAGACGATGAGGCGCGGGCGCCGCACCGTCTTTATGGCGTTGTCGATGGCAGCGAGCGTGCCTCGGTAGCAAGCTGGCTGGATCTTGCTGCTGCGGCGGTTGAGGTCGCGCGCAAGGCCGACAGTCTGCCGATCATCGTCGGTGGCACCGGCATGTATCTGCAGGCGGCGCGTGAAGGCATCGCACCAATCCCCGAAGTGCCAGTAGAGATTCATCAGGCCTGTCTTGACGAGCTTGCCACCGGCGGTGGTGCGGCGTTCCGGGCAGCGCTCGCACGGCTCGACCGGGAAACGGCGGCAAGGCTATCTGACGGCGACAGCCAGCGGCTGGTTCGTGCGATGGGCGTCGTGCGGGCCACGGGGCGGCCGATCAGTGCCTGGCAGTCCGACCCGCATCAGGGCAACCTTGTGGGAGAGGTCACTGCCATTTCGGTTATGCCGCCGCGTGCGGATACATATGCACGCATTGACCAGCGGTTTGCGCAGATGATGGAGGAGGGTGCAGTCGAGGAGGTTGAGGCGCTTGCCAAACGTCGTCTCGACCCATCGCTGCCGGTGATGAAAGCCATCGGCGTTCGAGAAATTCTTGCCATGCAGGCCGGCGCGATCAGCCGTGCCCGCGCCATCGAACTTGCCAGCCGTGACAGCCGTCATTACGCAAAACGCCAGATGACATGGATTCGGAATAATTATCGTGCAGAAATAGACTTAAATGAGAAATTTTCAGCAAGATTTGTCAAAGAAATCTTTTCAATTCTGTTAAAATAAAGTTGACGGCTCCTTGGTTTCTGCGATATAAATTTCACCATGGCAGGGATGGTGGTTCCTGTCTTAGGTTTCAAAACTCCAGTCAGCACAAGGATTGCACCTCCCGGAAAGGTGGTGTGCCCCCATCTCTTGTTGCTGCCGAATGGAGTCTGGTTGTCAAGACGGAGCCCTAACCGGGCAGACGAGCAAAAGACGACACAAACCTGAGACGCGGCAAACCTACGACGTGACACAGCCAAGACGTGACACAGCCAAGACGTGACAAAGCAAGGAACAGGACGATGCCCAAATCCGCACCGGCAGCAGAGGACGCAGGAAACAGCGCCTCCACAACCACAACGATGATGCCTGGAGCAGAGCTTCTGCTAAAAGCGCTCGAGGACGAGGGTGTCGAGGTCGTATTCGGCTATCCTGGCGGTGCCGTTCTTCCGATTTATGACGCTCTGTTCAAGAACAACAAGATCAAGCACATACTCGTTCGTCACGAACAGGCGGCAGTCCATGCCGCTGAGGGTTATGCCCGTTCGACCGGCAAGACCGGTGTCGTTCTCGTTACATCCGGCCCTGGCGCTACCAATGCGGTTACAGGCCTGACCGACGCGCTGATGGATTCCGTGCCGGTGGTCTGCCTGACCGGGCAAGTGCCGACCCACCTGATTGGCAACGACGCCTTTCAGGAAGCCGACACAACCGGCATCACCCGTGCCTGTACCAAGCATAACTATCTGGTGAAAGAGGGTGCCAAGCTGCAACCCACCGTGATCGAGGCATTTCATGTTGCTGCATCCGGTCGCCCTGGCCCGGTTCTGATCGATCTTCCGAAAGACATCCTGATGAAGGAAGCTCCATATCAGAAGGACGTCATCCGTGCAGCTGCAACGGCACGCTACCGGCCGGCGACCGAACCCGATCCGGCAGCCATCAGCGCTGCTGTCGACATGATGATCCGTGCCGAGCGTCCGGTGATCTATGGCGGCGGCGGCCTGATCAATTCCGGCCCTCGGGCCTCGAAGTTGCTGACCGATCTTGTTCATATGACCGGCTGGCCAACCACCCTGACGCTGATGGGGCTTGGCGCGCTGCCGGCATCCGACAGGCATTTCCTTGGCATGCTTGGCATGCACGGCACTTACGAAGCCAATCTGACGATGCATGGCTGCGACCTGATGCTGAACCTTGGGGCGCGATTTGATGACCGCGTCACCGGTCTGATCAGCGGATTCTCGCCGAACTCGACCAAGATTCATTGCGATATTGACCCGTCGTCAGTGAACAAGAACGTGGCTGTCGACCTTGCCGTGATCGGTGATGCGACGAAGATTCTCGAGGCGTTGATAGCCGAGATGAAGAAGCGCAAGTTCAAGCCGCACAAGACATCGCTCGACAAATGGTGGTCCCAGATTGAGATGTGGCGCAAGCGCGACTGCTTGAGCTTCAACCAGACAGGCAGCATCATCAAGCCGCAGCACGCCATCAAGCGCCTGTGCGAGATGACTGCTGATAGTGATGTCTATGTCACCACCGAGGTTGGCCAGCACCAGATGTGGGCGGCGCAGTATTTCGATTTCCACCTGCCGAACCGCTGGATGACGTCGGGTGGCTTGGGGACCATGGGCTACGGCCTGCCAGCGGCGCTCGGCGTTCAGGTGGCACATCCCGGGGCGACGGTGATCGACATTGCCGGTGAGGCGTCCTTCATGATGAATATGCAGGAACTCTCGACCCTGTCGCAGTACAATCTTCCGGTGAAGATGTTCATCATCAACAACGAATGGATGGGCATGGTCCGGCAGTGGCAGGAACTGATCCATGGTGGGCGCTATTCGGAATCCTACAGTGCCTCGCTGCCGGATTTCCGCAAGCTTGCCGATACTTTCAACATGACCGGCCTGGTGGCCCGCTCCAGCGACGAACTCGAAGATGTGATCACCCAGATGCTGGACACGCCCGGGCCGGTGATTGCGGATATTCGTGTCGCCAAGGAAGAGAACTGCTTCCCGATGATCCCGTCGGGGGCGGCGCATAACGATATGCTGCTCGGCCCTGAAGACCAGGCGGAAAAGCCTGTGTCCGAAGAAGGAATGGTGCTGGTCTGATCGCCCCGGTCCGACTGGCTGTCTCAAGGAACGCATTATGAAAGATACTAGCGTGATCGAACGGCACATCATGTCCGTTCTCGTCGATAACGAACCCGGTGTTCTGGCGCGGGTGATCGGCCTGTTTTCAGGCCGTGGATACAACATCGAAAGCCTTACGGTGTCCGAGACGGACCCCAAACTTGCGCTGTCGCGGATTTCCATTGTCACCTCGGGAACCCCGATGGTGATCGAGCAGATCAAGGCGCAGCTGGCACGGCTCGTGCCGATCCACGCTGTTCGCGACCTGACCGAGCATGATGTGGCCATCGAGCGCGAACTGGCGCTGGTGAAGATCATCAATCATGGAGAAGAGCGCATCGAGGCGCTTCGCATCGCGGATACTTTCCGCGCACGGACACTGGACAGCACGCTGGATAGTTTTGTATTTGAAGTAACAGGTAATTCCTCGAAGGTTGACGCGTTTGTCAATCTGATGCGCTCGCTTGGCAGCGTTGAGGTTGCACGAACCGGTGTGTCCGCAATCTCGCGCGGCAATAACATCGATCTGGAGGCGAAGTAACCGACCGGACGGGCCCGCAAGGGCCGATGCCTTTCCGGCGGTCAAACAGTTCAAACATGCAGAGGCACGATCGGGTGTCCTGCCGCATTCATGGGGTCGCTGGCCGGCAGGCTGGCGGCCGATTTCACGAAGGAGAACCAAGTCCATGCGAGTCTATTACGATCGTGACGCCGATGTCGGCCTGATCAAGAAAAAGAAGGTCGTCATCGTCGGCTATGGCAGTCAGGGTCACGCCCATGCCGCCAACCTGAAGGACAGCGGTGTCGCAGAAGTTGCCGTCGCGCTTCGTTCCGACTCTTCCAGCCGCGCCAAGGCAGCCGATGCAGGCTTCAAGGTGATGGATGTTGCCGAAGCTGCCGCATGGGGCGACATGGTCATGATGCTGACCCCGGACGAGCTCCAGGCCGACATCTATAGCGACGAGATTGCTGCCAACATCCGTCCCGGCGCCGCCATTGCCTTTGCGCATGGCCTGAACGTCCACTTCAACCTGATCGAGCCGCGCAGCGACATCGACTGCCTGATGATCGCGCCCAAGGGTCCGGGCCACACTGTCCGCTCCGAATATGTCCGTGGCGGCGGTGTTCCCTGCCTCCTGGCCGTTCATCAGGATGCTTCGGGCAACGCCCATGAGGTAGGCCTGTCCTATGCTTCAGCCGTTGGCGGTGGCCGCTCTGGCATTATCGAGACCACCTTCCAGGAGGAGTGCGAGACCGACCTGTTTGGTGAGCAAGCTGTTCTTTGTGGCGGCCTGGTCGAGCTGATCAAGGCCGGTTTTGAGACCCTTGTCGAAGCCGGCTACGCGCCGGAGATGGCATATTTCGAGTGCCTGCACGAGGTAAAGCTGATCGTCGACCTCATCTATGAGGGTGGCATCGCGAACATGAACTACTCGATCTCGAACACGGCCGAATTTGGCGAGTATGTCACCGGTCCGCGCATCATCACCGAAGAAACCAAAGCAGAGATGAAGCGCGTCCTCGAGGACATCCAGTCTGGTCGTTTCACCCGCGACTGGATGCTTGAGAACAGGGTCCACCAGACCAGCTTCAAAGCCACCCGTCGCCGCAACGCCGAGCACCCGATCGAGCAGGTTGGCGCAGAGCTTCGTGGCATGATGCCGTGGATTGGCGCAAACCGTCTGGTGGATAAGGCGAAGAACTAGATTTCGCCTTATTTATCAGCTACAAACTTCACATGCGGCGGCGGGGCAAGATTTCCGTCGCCGAATGTTATATTTACAGAACGGGCCGAATAGGCGGCACAGGGGAGTTCGCATGTTCAGATCGGTGCTTGATATATTCACGGCAGACATCGGCATTGACCTTGGTACGGCAAACACACTTGTCTATGTGAAGGGCAAGGGTATTGTACTTGACGAGCCGTCTGTTGTGGCAATGGCCGAGGTTCGTGGACGCACGCAGGTGCTTGCTGTCGGCGAGGAAGCCAAAGTCATGCTCGGCAAGACCCCTGGCAACATCCGCGCCATCCGCCCGATGGCTGACGGTGTGATCGCCGACTTCGAAGTCGCCGAGGAAATGATCAAGCACTTCATCCGCAAGGTGAATGGCAGGCTGAATTTTTCCAGCCCGCAGGTCATCATCTGCGTGCCTTCAGGTTCCACTGCGGTTGAGCGACGTGCCATTCAGGAAT
>JAKMFG010000228.1 GCA_022425565.1 Alphaproteobacteria bacterium | reverse complement strand
CAACCCAAGCATAGCTTTAAAAACAAGCCCTTGGCCTTAACCGGCTGGGGGCTGTTTTTTTGCGTTTGTTATAGTTTTGTTATAGTTTTTTTTCTGGTAACAAAAGTTGTGTTACCGCCTCTGCAGGGCGGTGTCCTAGACCCCTAGACGAACGGGACTTAAGGCCAGTGGTTGGGTTTTAGTCAAAACCATCGGCCAAATCAAGCCGGATTTTGGCATTAAATGCCGAATAAAAATGTTCAGCCCGTCCGTGGCGCGGCGTCCTCTATTTCCACCTGCATCGCACGGCCACCGCGGAAATGATCACGCCTGATGCGGCCAAGAATATGCAACGGCGCGCCGCCGCGCCCCGCGACCAGCGCCTCGCCGAGCGGTGTGCCACCAGCCTGAAAGGCAATGGCGTTCAATGTACCGCCACTGCCGTCATCAAGCCGGCACGAAATATGCGCCCCATCCTTGCCAACCGGCTTTGCATAGCTGATCCGGCAGTCGGGAAGAGCAAAGCGGGGCTCGGGATTACCGCTACCGAAAGGGCCCAGCCGTTCCATCCAGTCGGCCAGTTCCGGCAGCACGCCGGCGGTGCTGAGAAGCCCCGAAACAGCACGCACCTGACGTGGTGGTTCAGCGCCTATATCACGGGTGAACCTGTCACACAGGAAATCATGGAAACCACCCATCTGGCCCTGATCGAGGCTGAAGCCTGCCGCCATGTCATGGCCACCGCCACCGGCGATCACCCCAGCCTGACTGGCCGCGATCACGGCGCTGCCGAGGCGAAACCCCGGAATGGACCGGCCAGAGCCCTTGCCGGCACCGTCAGCACCCAGCGACACGACGCAGGCAGGTTTGCCAAGCACCTCGCGAAGACGTCCGGCAACGATGCCGATCACGCCCTCATGCCAGTCCGGATGCCCGACCAGCACCACCGGTCTGTCATCCTGCTCAGCCGCCATATCCATGGCATGGGCACGGATTTCCTGCTCGATCTCGCGGCGGCGGATGTTCAGCTCGTCAAGTGCTGCGGCCAGACCAAGCGCCTCGTCGCCGCTGTGTGTCGAAAGCAGCCGCACGCCAAGGTCGGAAGAACCGATCCGCCCGCCAGCATTGATTCTAGGCCCGAGCATGAACCCAAAGGTATGGCCGCTCGGCGGGGTATTGAGGCCAGAAACATCGGCCAGGCAGGCAAGGCCGATATTGCCGCGGCGCGCCAGCATCTTCAGCCCCTGCCCCACAAAGGCACGGTTGATCCCACGCAGCGGCACCACATCGCAGATCGTGGCAAGTCCGACAAGGTCTAGCTGGCGCATCAGGTCGGGTGCCTGCCTGCCATCTTCAAAAACACCGCGACGGCGCAACTCACGGAGCAGCGCGACAAGCAGGATGAACACAACACCGGCGGCGCAGAGATGACCATAGGCGCCATCCTCGTCCAGACGGTTCGGATTGATTACGCTGTGGGCGCGCGGCAGTTCCGGCCCGGCAAGATGATGATCGACGACAATCACATCCATGCCTGTCTGCGCCACCTTCTCGAGCGGCCCGTGCGCGGCTATCCCGCAATCTACCGTAACGATCAGCCCGGCGCCGCGTTCCTGCAAGGCGGCAAGTGCCGTCTCGTTGGGACCATAGCCCTCGCGCATCCTGTCCGGAATATGAACATCGACCGCCAGCCCCAGCGCGCCGAGCACATTGACAAGCAATCCGGCCGCGGCAGCGCCGTCTACATCATAGTCCCCGAACACACCGACCGGCGTGCCGGCCTCGACAGCATCGGCAAGCCGCGCCGCGCCCTTGTCCATATCCTTGAAGATCGACGGGTCGGGAAGAAGGTCGCGGATTTTCGGATCAAGATAGCTGTCGATCTCAAGCCCGCCCGTATCCCGTCCGGCAAGAAGCCGAGTGACCGGAAGAGGCATGTCTGGGTGGCGATCAGAAATGGCACCGGCCATACGATCGAGATCGGCATCGGCACGGATCGTTGGCGCAGCCTCCCAGCGCGCGTTTGTCAGCGAGCTTTCAACACCGAGAAAGGCAGCGCCATCCGTCAATCAGCCCTCCTGACCGGGGACCAGGATCGGCATAGCCACAGGCGCGGCCATGACACAGGACAAGGATTCGATTTCGGACAACGCCGTCATCAGCCGTTCGACGCCAATCTCGTGGGTCGCAAGAACCAGAGCCACAGTGTCCTGTGGCGCGCGTCCCTGCTGCAGCATCGATTCCACAGAGATGTCGTGAACCTGCAGAACCGAAGTTATGTCGGCGAGAACCCCCGGCTTGTCGACGACCATCAGCCGCACATAGAAGGGGGTATCAGGGCCGCCGCCATTCTCGACAGCGCTGCCATCTGCGAGCGCGGCCACCGGCCGGCCGAATGTATATGGAATCCGGTCACAGGCGAGATCGACAAGATCAGACAACACTGCCGATGATGTCGCCCCGGAACCAGCACCCGGGCCGGTCAGGACGACACTGCCAACAGGATCTGCATCGAATTCGACCGCATTCAGCACACCATCCACCTTGGCAAGCTGGGTGGACATCGGCAGCAGACAGGTCTGCATGCGGGGCATGCGCCCGGGTTCGGCCGTGCCGACGAGTTTGATCCGGAAGCCAAGCTGCTTGGCATAGGCGAAATCCACCGCCGAAACATCGCGAATTCCAGAGATGGCAACCTTGTCGAATTGCGGCGTCTGGCCGAATGCAATGGCCGCCAGAATGGTCAGCTTGTGGGCAGCATCGATGCCATCGACATCGAGCGACGGCTCCGCCTCGGCATAACCCAGCTTCTGCGCATCGGCGAGAACCTCGTCAAACGGCTCGCCGGTCTTTTCCATACGGGTGAGGATATAGTTGCAGGTGCCGTTCAGGATGCCCGATACGCGCGAGACACGGTTGCCAGCCAGACCTTCGCGCAGCGATTAGACCGCGGGGATGCCACCAGCAATAGCGGCCTCGAACATCAGCCCGACATTGTTGTCCTCGGCAAGGCCGGCCAGCCTTGTGCCATGATGCGCCAGCATCGCCTTGTTGGCTGTGATGACATGCTTGCCGGTTTCAAGAGCACGGGTCACAAGATCGAGCGCAACCCCCTCCTCGCCGCCGATCATCTCGACGACAATATCGACATCATCACGCTCGGCGATATCCGCCGCGTTATCCACCCAGTCGATTCCGGCCATGTCGAAGCCACGATCGGCATCGCGCGAGCGGGCACTGACCACGGTG
>JAKMFG010000166.1 GCA_022425565.1 Alphaproteobacteria bacterium | reverse complement strand
AGCACATCCTCGGCGTTCTGGCCCGAGGTGGTCATCCCCATGAAGGTCTTGTCGGAATAGAGCATCGAGGAATGGGTGATGCGAAGATGCCGGTGCGAGATCGGATGGTCCATCGGCTCGACGATATGGTGCGCCGATGAATGCATGGCCGGCAGCATATGCGCCAGCTTATGGAAGGTCGCCAGATCATCCAGGGTCGGGGAGCGGCGGACATCCTCGAGATCGCGAAGATAGGGCGCGCCTGTCATCGGGATGAAGATGGATTGCCGCCCGCCGAGGGCGACGGTTTTTTCAGAATTTCGGGCGTGCAGCGTGATCTCGGACGGGATCGTCTTGATCAGTGATTTGACCAGCCCCCGATCCAGATGCACCCGTTCGCCGCGCACATCGGCGCCTGCCTTGCGCCAGTCCTCGAGCGCAATGTCGTCACGGAAGACAACACCGACCTCTTCCAGAATATCGAGCGATGCGGCGTCGATCCGCTCGATCTGTTCCTGATCCATCGGTTCGGTCAGTGGCAGCTGGCCGGTCAGTGTCGGCAGCATCGCATGATCTGGTCTGGTGCGCAGATCACGGCGTTCGCGTCTGCCGCCACGTCGCCTTGCGTCTGGTGTGATTGTCTCGTCCATAACCTTGCTTCCTTCAGCGCCTCATGCCACTAAAACAGAAGAAGGATGCCGCGTACAGCGTACTCGAACACAGGAATTTCTCTGCATGCGACAGATCAGCAAATTGCCGCGTGACACCGGCATCACCGGGTGGAACGCAGTGCTGGGCGTGGCCCCCGCCTATCCGGCGGCCGAGGGTGACATCACGGCTGACTGGCTGGTTATCGGCGGCGGTTTCGCCGGCTTGTCGGCGGCCAAGCGACTGACCGAATTGCGCGGCGGTGACAGCATTGTTCTGCTTGAGGCAGGGCGGATCGGCGAAGGGCCTGCTGGCCGCAATTCCGGCTTCATGATCGATCTGCCGCATGAACTGTCCGGCGATGGCTATTCCGGTAGCGCCGATGGCGACCGGCTGCAGATCAGCCTGAACCGGCATGCGCAGGGCTTCGCCAAGGCGGCGGCGGTGGAATATGAAATGCCCTCTGAAGCAGTTGATCCGATCGGCCGGGTCAACGGGGCGGTCAATGCCAGCGGCGAAGCGCATAACAGAGCCTATGCCGACCAGCTTGATCTTCTTGGCGAGGCGTACAGGAGGCTTGATGCCGACGAGATGAAGGAGCTGACGGGAAGCGAATTCTACAGCTCTGGCCTGTTCCTGCCTGGCGCGGTGATGTTGCAGCCGGCGCTTTATGTCCGTGAGCTGGCGGTTGGCCTGACGACGAAACAGACCCACCCCGTCAGCCTGTACGAGAACAGCCCGGCGACGGGCTATGACAGGCAGGGCGACAGCTGGCTGGTGACAACACCCAGGGCGCGTATCGCCGCAAAGAGGGTGATCATGGCGGTGAACGGCCATGCACAGAGTTTCGGGTTCTTTCGTCAGCGGCTGATGCATGTCTTTACCTATGCCTCGATGAGCGAACCACTGAATGCCGCGCAGCAGGGACGCCTCGGCGGTATGCCGGCCTGGGGCATCACGCCCGCTGATCCGATGGGATCGACAGTGCGGCGGCATCGCGGCGAGGGTGGGTCGCGCATCGTCATTCGCAACCGCTGGACCTACGACCCGTCAATGGAAGTCTCCGAAGGCCGTGTTGCGAGTTTCAGGCGGGATCATGAACGTGCGTTTCGCCGCCGCTTCCCGATGCTTGATGATGTGGCGATGACGCATAGCTGGGGCGGCAGGCTGTGCCTGTCGCGCAACTCGGTCCCTGCCTTTGGCGAGCTTGAGCCCGGGTTTTTCTCGGCTTGTTGCCAGAACGGGCTCGGCACTGCCAAGGGTACGCTGTCGGGCATTGGGGCGGTCGAGCTGGCGACAAGGTCGAATTCGCCGATTGTGCAGGACCTGCAATCATGTGATGCGCCGCAATTGCTGCCGCCGACGCCGATTGCCAGGCTCGGCGCAACCATTGTTCTGAAATGGCGTGAATGGAAGGCCGGAGCAGAGATTTAGGCCCGGGAATTAGGCTCGGGGATTCAGGTGCCGGGAATCCGGACACAGAATTTCACACCTTGATGCATGGTCTGCAGTTGTCAGTCATTATCCGTCAGGCCGGCGCCAGCACCAGACATGCGTGACTGGCCGGTGGCCGGCGCATAGGTGCGATAGGCATAAGCGTTCAGACGGTCGACGCAGCAGGTGAAACGGCCATCGACCCTTGTGATTGTCTGCAGCGCGGGATCGACCTGCGGCCTGTTCCCAAGACTGACCTTACAGCTGCCGCTGCCGCGAAGGCAGTGGCTCTGCCAGCCGTCGCCCTTTGTGATACTGACCGTTCCGGGGAGCCCCGGCGCCTGAAGCCAGTAATGGCCCGGCTCAAGCCGTGCCACGAATGGCAGCAACAGCAGCGGCGCATGCACATGGCCAAGGTCGAGTGTCTGCGAGGATGTTTCCGGAACATCTGTCATGCCGTCGATCAGCGCACAACCGGTCATGATCGGGCAACCGCCTTCAGGGCTCTGCGGGGCGGCGGTCTGTCCGAGATATTGTCCAAGATAGCTGCATAGGGCGGAGATGCCGGGAAGCCCGTGGCTATGGAGCCAGACGACCGATGCCGCAGTTTCTTCGGCAAGGCCCCAGCTCATTCCGGCACCACGCGCAGCCTTCAGCGCAAGTGCAGCTGTCTCGCCTAGCGACCAGCTCATTGCGGGGCGGCACCGTCCGCCAGCTGGGGATAGAACAGATCGTCAGGGTCAAGCTCGCCGAGTTCGTCCGGGAACGGGGCGCCCTTATACATGGTGATCCGAAGCCAACGGTCGGAACGCGGGTCGAACCTCGTCGCCCCGAAGAAGGACAATTTGCAGCGCAACAGATCGATCGGCAGCATTTCGGCAGCGATCGTATTGTCACGGATTTCGCCATAAGCGAGGCGCGAGACCTGTTGCAGGCGGCGCGCCATATGGCGGTGTTCAGGATGCTGCAGCAAGAAGGCGCCCAGACTGGATTCGCCGTCACATGCGGCAAGGTCACGGCGCATGCGGGCGGCGTCACGGCCGGGGCTGAGCGGCTGCTCATAGGGTTCCAGCGTCTCCTCAAACCTCTCGCCGAGGCGCGGCTCGAGCTTTTCCTCGGAGACATACCAGACCCGCGCCTGTGCGTCGTCGCTCTCGAAATCGATGCCGTGGGTCCATCCGTATTGCGCGTCGATGTTGGTGATCGTATCCGCAACAGTGGCCCTGCCGTCGATCCGGTGCGCCAGTTCCTCGTCGGCATGCATGCAGGCCGCCAGCTGGTCGACGATCTCGCCATAAGGCTCCATCATCAGCGACACCAACGCTTCCTGACCTTCCAGCGACAGTGTGGCTTCAGCCTCACGATAGAAGCTGTCCCATGGTGTGACATCTGCCGTGTCCAGCGCATCTGCACGGGCCACGATCCAGTTGAAATCATCACGCAGACGCTCGATCTTTGCCTTCTGCCGTTCATCGGCCACATGCCACTCATTTGCATTCTTTGCAGCGCGGCGGGCCAGAAGGCGGAATTGCCGGATCTTGCTGTCATCAGCTGTCTCAATGGCACGCAGGCGGGCAAGCGCCGTCTCGCGTGCGGCAATCCAGCTGTTGATCAGACGCGGATGGTTGATCAGGAACGGCGCCATGCCGAGGCCGGTCGAATTGCCGACACCCAGCTTGCGACGAATCTCCGGATCCAGCCTGACGGCGGTAGCGGGTGCCGCCACCCGCGCCATATGTTCCGCCAGATCGACCGAGAAAGTCCTGATCAGCCAGACAGCCAGCATTTCCGGCTGGAAGGAGCCGGTGAATTCGGGACGGGTTGCCCAGTTCACACGGTCAGCAGCGCCAAATTTTCCAGAGCCGTAGACAGCCGTCGTGCGCACCAGATAGCCGACCTCGTCAATCATGGTCGCATCGGGCTGCGCGCCGGCGGCCAGCTGGTCGACCACATGTTTGAATAGCCGAACGGATTTGTTGGCGCGCGAGAGCACCATCTCGGTATCGGAGACCCGGCCGGCTTCCTGCTTTGGGACATTTGCCGACAGACGCTCGATCTGCGCGGCATCAACCTCGCCGTCACATAGCGTGAAAGTGGTGTCCCACGCCTCGGCAATCACCCGATCGGAGCGCAGGCTGTCGTCCAGTTCATGCGCAAACGCGACAAGGGTATAGGTGTTTTGCGGGCCGGATACGCGGTAGGTGGCAACGCCGACCCCGCGCTCGTCAATGTCGAAGACCGGGCGATCGAAATGCCAGCCCTCATTCTTCAACCGGCGAAGCAACACACGCATGAAGCTCAGCCGGCTCTGGTGGAATGCACCAAGCCGTGACAGCCGCATCACCGTCTGCGGATCACGCAGAGGGGCTTCGGCAACCGTCGCAGCCTGTTCTGTCTGGTCCATATGCTCAGCCATTTGCCACTCCAAAGCCGGCGTCAAAGAATGCCAGCCAGTTTTCACCCATGATGCCTTCGATCTCGGCGGCTGCAAAGCCCTGCGCTGCAAGGCCGTCTGCGACATTGCCGAAATGCCGGTTGTCGGTAAACCATTCCGGCATTGGCGGGAACCCGGCATTGGCCGCGCTTCCCTCGCCGTAATCGACCTCTTTCGTCCAGCGCCCCACACGCATCCACTCTACGATGCTGTCGGGCTGGTCCTGACACAGATCCGTGCCGATTCCGATCCGCTCCGGCCCCATCATTTCAGCCGTGCGCGCGATCATTTCGCAAAACCCATCCAGCGTGCAGTCCGACTTGTCTTTCAGATGGTGCGGGTAGAGCGAGAATCCAAGCATGCCGCCGGATTCGGCAAGGGCGCGAAGCACCTCGTCGGACTTGTTGCGGCGGGCCGGGTGCCAGAATGCCGGGTTGGCATGGGTGATGGCGATCGGGCGGGTGGAGAATTCTATGGCCTCGAGGGTCGAGCGTTCGGCGGAATGGCTCATATCGACGACCAGCCCGACACGGTTCATCTCGGCTACCACTGTGCGTCCCATACGCGTCAGGCCGGTATCTTCCTCCTCATAGCACCCGGTCGCCAGCAGCGACTGGTTGTTATAGGTCAGCTGCATGAAGCGTGCGCCCAGCGTATGACAGATTTCGACAAGCCCAATGTCATCCTCGATCGGCGAGGGGTTCTGGAACCCGAAGAAAATGGCGGTCCGGCCCTCGCGGCGGGCGCGGCGCACATCATCGCCGGTGCGTCCCTGGAAGATCAGTTCGGGATAACGCTCAAACCAGCGGTTCCACTGCTCGACATTCGCCACCATTTCGCGAAAATTCTCATGATAGGCGATGGTGACGTGAACGGCGTCGACGCCGCCCTCGCGCATCTGCTGGAAGATCTTTTCTGACCAGTTGCAGTATTGGAGGCAGTCGATCACATGCATCATCGCACCTATGAGGCGGGGCCGGTCGAGATATAGGCGGTCTTGGCGCTGGTGAAGAATTCCACCGCATACTGGCCCTGCTCGCGCGGACCATAGGAACTGTCACCGCGTCCACCGAACGGCACATGATAGTCGGTTCCCGCTGTCGGCAAATTGACCATGACGACACCGGTCTCGGCGCGGCGGCGGAAATCACCGGCCCGCGCCAGCGATCTGGTCATGATGCCGGCGGTCAGGCCGAAATCGGTGTCGTTGGAGATGGCCAGCGCCTCGTCATAGGATCCGGCGCGAATCACACAGGCAATCGGTGCGAACATTTCCTCGCGGTTGATGCGCCAGCCATTGCCGGTGCCGGCGATCACGGCGGGCGCCATGTAGTAGCCTTCATGCGCCAGCGTCAGCCGGTCGCCACCGCACAGCACCTCGCCACCTTCCTTGCGGGCGATGTCCATATAGTCGAGATTGGCGGCAAGCTGTCCCTCGCTGACAACCGGGCCGATCTGCGTGCCCTCTTCCAGTGCGTGGCCGACGGCCATGGCTTTGGTTGCCGCCACCAGCTTTTCGACGAATTCGTCATGCACGGCATCATGCACGATCAGCCGCGACGAGGCGGTGCATTTCTGACCGGTACCGCCAAAGGCGCCGTTCGCGGCACAGGCGACGGCGAGGTCGATATCGGCATCATCCATGACGACAAGGGCGTTCTTCGATCCCATTTCCATCTGCATGCGCGGCATGTTGCCGATGGCTGCAGCGGCGATGCGGCGGCCGGTCTCGACCGAGCCGGTAAAGGTAATGGCCTTGATCGCCGGGTGCGAGACAAGCGCATCACCGATGGTGGAGCCCGCCCCCATCACCAGATTGAAAAGCCCGGCCGGAAGGCCTGCATCGGCAATGATTTCCGTCAGCGCAACCGCCGAGGCCGGCACCAGGTTCGCCGGTTTCCAGATTACGGCATTGCCGAAGGCCAGCGCTGGAGCAATTTTCCAGACGGCAGTCGCAGTCGGGAAATTCCAAGGGCTGATCACAGCGACGACACCAACCGGGTCGCGGCGCACATCGATCTCGATGCCGGCACGGACCGAATCTGCGTTGTCGCCGATCTGGCGCAACACTTCGGCAGCGTAATAGGTAAAAAACTGTCCGGCGCGATAGACCTCGCCGCGGCCCTCGCCGCGGGGCTTGCCTTCCTCGCGGCTCAGAAGCTCGCCAAGCTCGTCGGCCCGCTCGATCAGCGTGTTGCCGATCTTCATCAGCGCCGTCTGCCGTGCTTCAAGGCCGGTTGCCTGCCAGATCTTCTGCGCCGAAGCGGCTGCATCAATGGCGGTGTCCAGCTGCGCGGTCGTGGCCTGCGCATAATGGCCAATCAGGTCGGTGATGTCGGACGGGTTGCGGTTTTCGACGGCATCTTTCGAAGCCACCCATTCGCCAGCGATATAGTTGTTGTGCATGCGGCGTCCTTGAGTTGGTATTTTGCATCGGCTTTAAGTCGGGACATTAGCACGCCGAAACCGACTCTCTATCCAAAAACTGCATGCTGCGGCAATCCCGCAGGAAGCCTTGAAATTGGGACTGAAACCGTTTGCAGGAAGGGCTTGTGGGGATTGCTGGTGGCGGGGCTGTTATGTCACTGTTGAGGTGTTGATCATGAGGAAACAGGTCTACGGAATATGCGACTGAGCGACGAGGAACAGGCGATGCTTGCCGGCGAGATGGGGCCGGCCTGCCGCTGGGCAATCGACCATCAGCTTCAGGTTGGCCGAATGTTCGATGCCGCCGACATGGTGCCGGTCAGCCAGGCACATATGATGGCCGATCCGGAGTCACTCGGCGATGCCGGCGTGGGGTTTGTCGAAGGACTGGTAAAGGATGGCGCGCGGGTCACCGTGCCGATGATTACCGATCCGCGCGGGGTCGATCTTTCGCATTACCTGCCGCTTGGCCAGACCGAGGAAATGGCTGGCCTCGAGCGGCGTTTCATCGCCGCCTGCACGGCGATGGGCATCATGATGACAGACACCTGCATCAACTATCAGACGATCATGCCACCGCTGAATGGCCACCATGTCGCTTACGGTGATACCGGTGTAGTGATCTATTCCAATTCGGTCTGCGGCGCGCGCTCGAACTTTGAGGGCGGGCCGTCGGCGCTGGCCGCCGGGCTGACCGGACGGACACCGCGTTACGGGCTTCATCTGGACGAACATCGCCGTGCCACTTGCCGCTTTGTTGTCGAGATACGACCGCGCGATCTGATGGAATGGGGTGTTCTTGGCGCCACCATTGGCCGGATGGCAGGCAGCTACTGGCAGGTGCCCGTGATCGAGGGGATCGAAGGCGCGCCCACCTCGGATGAAATCAAGCATTTTGGGGCGGCGATGGCCAGCTGGGGATCGACGCCGCTGTTCCATATGGTCGGCATCACGCCCGAATGCCGCAGCCTTGCCGATGTCGGTGGCGAGTCGCTGGATGCAACCCGTATAGGCGCCGAGGAGCTTGCCGATCTCGGCGCGCCGTTCAGCGCGGTTGGCGAGGCGCTGGATGTGGTGGTATTCGCCGCTCCGCAGCTCAGCCTTGTCGAGATGGGGCAGGTAGCCGCTCTCTGCGCAGGACGCAGCCGGGCTAGCGGCACGGACCTCGTCGTCTGTACGTCGGCGCAGGTCTATGGAGATGCCGCGCGCATGGGATATGTCGAGGCCATCGAGGGGTTTGGCGGCACGGTGCTGACAGGCACCTGCTTCTACCAGCAATATGCCCGCGAGATCGGCGAGGCCAATGGCTGGACGCGGCTTCTCAGTAATTCGGCCAAGATCGTCAATATTCTTGGTGGTTATGGCTATCGGCCGGCGCTTGCCAGCATGGCGGATTGCGTCGCCTCGGCCGAAGCGGGCGTGATCCTGCCCGCTGGTGAAGGAGGGGCGAGCTGATGACGATCGAACTCGCATGCCATGCCGGCATCGGCCCGGCGGTTCAGGGAACGGCGCTTGTCGCCGACGACAATTTCTCGGCGCGCTATGATCTCGACAGGATCAGGGGCGTGTTCTCGCGCCCGCAGCACAGGCTGTATGGCCAGAGTTATTGCGATGTCATCCTCGTCCTGAATACAGCCAAGGGTGGGGTGGCGACGGCCTGGATGCTGCATGAGATGGCCTCGCGCGACATGGCCCCGCGCGCCATCCTGCTGAATTCCGCAAACACCATTATGGCCCAGGGCGCGGCGCTGGCCGGCATGGCCATGTGTGACCGCTTCGTTGATGGCGATGTAACGACGCTGATTCGCACCGGTGACGAGGTCCGTGTCGATCCGGCCGCCGGTCTCGTTATCATCACCAGCCGATAGGAGCCTCGTTGTGTCGTCTGACATCGTCACGCATCGGGATATGCTGCGCCGCCTTTCGGCAGACGAGAAGCGCGCGCTGACGGAACGTTCCGACCGGCGTGGGCTGGTTCAGCTCGCCGGCCATCTGTCGCTGATTGCGTTGTGCCTGTGGGGCAATGTCGTTGGTGAGGGTGCGGTGCGCTGGACAGCCATGCTTGGCCAGGGGATTGGCATGGTGTTCTTGTTCACGGCGATGCATGAATGCAGCCACAGCACTGCCTTTCGCAGCCAGTGGCTGAACCGTGCCGTCGGCATGCTGGCTGGAATGACGCTCCTGATCGGGCCGAAATGGTTTTTCTATTTCCATCAGGATCATCACAAATTCACTCAGGATCCGGACCGCGACCCCGAACTCGACACGCCAAAACCGTCGGGTATCGGTGGCTACCTCTCCTATCTCAGCGGCATTCCGTTCTGGGCCGGCAATATACGGGTCATTCTCGGCAACGCAGCCGGGCGGCGCAGCGATCCCTATGTGCCGGAGACCATGCAGCGCGTTGTCAGACACGAGGCGTGCCTGATGATGCTGTTCTATCTGATGGTGGTGCCGGCACTGGCTTATGCCGGGTGGCTGATTCCGTATCTGCTGGTGCCACTGGTTATCGGTGCGCCATTCCTTCGCGCCTATCTGCTTGCCGAACATGCCGGCTGCGACGAGTGCGAGGGCAACATGCTGGCCAACACCCGAACGCTGCTGACCGCCGCGCCGGTGCGCTTCATTGCCTGGAACATGCCCTATCATACCGAGCATCACAGTTTTCCGGCGGTGCCGTTTCATGCGCTGCCGCGCCTGCATCGCGTAATGAAGGATGATATCCGGCACCTTGAGACCGGCTATATCGGATTCCACCGGCGGTTCGCCCGGAAGCTATCCCGGAAGCTCTCACGAACGCTTCCCGGCGGCGCCTGACAAATCAAAAAACTCCGTATCTACCAAGCTAAAACTGTTTTAGCTTTGGCATATGAACACAAGCCATTCCGATTATTCTTTCGATCTTGGCACGCATTGCCCTGCTTTTGTTGTCACGAATGATGAGGCTGCTGCCTGGTTCGCCACCGGGCTTTCCTGGCTCTATGGTTTCAACCATGAAGAGGCGATCGGCTGTTTCCGGAACGCTGCCCGGTCGGATAATGAATTTGCCCTCGCCTGGTGGGGCATCGCCCTCTCCAGCGGTCCGTTCATGAACAAGCCTTGGGAATGGCTGACCATGCCGGAAAAGGAGCAGGCGCTTGCAGCCTGCCATGGCGCGATCGCTGAAGCGATGACACGTGCCGCAACGGCCACGCCGGAGGCGCGCGCCCTGATCGAGGCGCTTGCCGTGCGCTATCCGCAGACCGAGGTTCCCGACGATGACGTTCTGGCATCCTGGGAGCGCGCCTATGCCGATGCCATGATCCCAGTCTATGAGGCGTTTGGAGGTGATCCGGATATCACCGCGCTCTATATCGACTCGCAGATTATGCTGACGCCGTGGCAGATCTACGACGTTGACGAGCGCGCGCCGAACCCCGAAGCACGCGAGAAGGAAATTCAGGCAGCTCTCAGACGTTCGCTTGCCGGCGCCGGCGCCGACCATATCGGTGTGCTGCATTTCGATATCCATGTGCAGGAGATGTCGCCAGCGCCGGAACAAGCCTTGCCATCGGCCCGCCGGTTGCAGGAACTGGCGCCGCCCGACGCTGGGCATCTGCAGCATATGCCGTCACACATTCACGCTCTGGTCGGTGACTTCGATGAGGCAACGCGTTGCAGCCGACTTTCCATGGCGACTGACAGGCGGTTTCTGGCGAACCTGCACCGCACGCCGTTTTATCGCACGCTCGTATGCCATGATGTCCATATGCTGATGTTTGCCGGCATGCAGACGGGCAATCTGGCTGATGCCGCGGACGCCGCGATTGTAATGGCCGAAATTCTGGAAAACGTGCTGGTGCAGCAGCCGGTCACGCATATGGACATGACGCTTGAGGGCTATTACGCGACCATCGCACATGTCGATGTGCGGTTTGGCAGATGGCAGCAGATCGTGGATCGCGAGTTCACAGGCGATCCCGCCTTCATGCCGGTTTCGTATGCCATGCACCATCAGGCCCGGGCCGTGGCGCTGGCGGCACTTGGCAGGCATGACGAGGCGGATATGGTTGCCACCGATTTCGATGCGGCGCGTGCATCTGTTCCCGACGGTTACGCCTATTTCAACAATCAGGCCGACGACATTCTTGCTGTTGGGGCGGCGATGATGCGCGGCGAGATGGCCTATCATGCCGGCGAGACAGAGGCTGGTTTCGACTGGCTTCGCCAGGCGGTCGCCGTCGAGGACAGGCTTGTATACACAGAACCACGTGCCTGGATGCATCCGCCGCGCCATGCGCTTGGCGCGCTGCTGCTGGAGCAGGGGCGCATCGACGAGGCACGCGTCATTTACGAGCGCGATCTTGGCCATGACGACGAGCTGCCGGTCAGCCGCCAGAATCGTGGCAACGTCTGGTCCCTCTCGGGACTGGTAGAATGTTACGAGAAGCTGGGCGATCCACGTGCTGGCGATGCCGGAAAGGCATTTGCTGCGGTACTGCCGCTGGCGGACCAGCCTATCACCAGCTCATGTCTCTGCCGTGGCCGCGCCCGCGCCACCCGCACCGGCGGCCCCCGCGTTATTTTTTGCGCGGCGTGGCCGTGTGGGGTTCGGGCC
>JAKMFG010000162.1 GCA_022425565.1 Alphaproteobacteria bacterium | reverse complement strand
ATCAAGGCGCAGACGGTGCGGCTGAACTACAAGGCGGAAGACGGCAAGAATTATGTGCTGAACCTGATGGATACGCCGGGCCATGTGGATTTCGGCTATGAGGTGTCGCGCTCGCTGTCCGCTTGTGAGGGCTCGTTGCTGGTGGTTGATGCCAGCCAGGGGGTGGAGGCGCAGACGCTTGCCAATGTCTATCAGGCGGTCGAGGCAGATCACGAAATTGTACCGGTGCTGAACAAGATTGACCTTCCGGCGGCTGAGCCCGAGCGGGTGCAGGCCCAGATCGAAGAGGTGATCGGCCTTCCTGCAGATGACGCCATCCAGGCAAGCGCAAAGACCGGGGCAGGTATCTCGGACATTCTGGAAGCTGTGGTAAAAAAAATGCCGCCGCCGGTGGGCGAAGTCGATGCGCCTTTGACCGCATTGCTGGTTGACAGCTGGTATGACGCCTATCTTGGTGTGATGACGCTGGTGCGTGTAAAGCATGGCCAGATCCGCAAGGGGATGAAAATCCGCATGATGGGAACCGGTGCCACGCATGTGGTGGAACGCGTCGGTGTGTTCTCGCCAAAGCCAACGCCGGTGGATGAACTTGGGCCCGGTGAAATCGGTTTCATCAATGCCGGTGTGAAGACGGTTTCGGACGCGCGTGTCGGCGATACCATCACCGAGGAACGCCGCCCGTGCGAGGCGCCGCTCGAAGGCTTCAAACCGTCGGTGCCGGTGGTATTCTGCGGGCTGTTTCCGGTTGATACCAACGACTTTTCCGGACTGCGCGAGGCGCTGGAGAAGCTGTCGCTGAACGATGCCTCCTTCTCCTTCGAGGCAGAAACATCGGCGGCGCTGGGGTTCGGCTTCCGCTGCGGGTTCCTCGGCCTTCTGCATATGGAGGTGATCCGCGACCGGCTGGAGCGCGAGTTCAACCTGGACCTGATTTCAACGGCTCCGTCGGTTGTCTATCAGATGACGCTGACAGACGGCACGCAGTTCAACCTTCTCAACCCGGCTGACATGCCCGAGGTCACGCGCATTTCCGAGATCGAAGAGCCGTGGATCAAGGCGACGATCATGACGCCGGATGAATATCTGGGCGCGGTGCTGACACTGTGTACCGAGCGCCGCGGCGAACAGCTTGACCTGACCTATGCCGGCAATCGTGCGATGGCGGTCTATCGGTTGCCGCTGAACGAGGTTGTGTTTGATTTCTATGACAGGCTGAAATCCGTCACCCGCGGCTATGCCAGTTTTGACTATGCGATCGATGAATACCGGCTTGGCGAGCTGGTGAAGGTGTCGATTCTTGTGAATGGTGACCCGGTGGACGCGCTGTCAATGATTGTGCACCGCGAGCAGGCCGAGCATCGCGGCCGCGCCATCTGTGTGCGGTTAAAGGATCTGGTGCCGCGGCAGATGTTCAAGGTGGCTCTGCAGGCGGCCATTGGCGGCAAGGTGATTGCGCGCGAGACCATTTCCGCCCTGCGCAAGGATGTGACCGCGAAATGTTATGGCGGTGACATCAGCCGGAAGAAGAAGCTTCTGGAAAAGCAGAAGGAAGGCAAAAAGAAAATGCGGCAGTTCGGCAAGGTCGATATCCCGCAGAATGCCTTTTTCGAAGCGCTGAAGATGGGCGACAGCTAGGACGCCTAATAGTCGGCTTCTTTTGGGATGCGTTCGATGGAGAATCCCGGGCAGACCGCGCGCCCATACTTCACATCAATCATCGCGTCACCATTGCTGTATCGCCTGACCGTGCCGTTGTCTGATTTCACAAAACGCGCCTCTACCTTGCCATAGTACTTTTCTGTCTGAGCGCCATAGGTCCAGTTGTTGATGACCGGCCCGTTGCCGCATTCCGAACCCGGATAAATGCAACGCGGAGAATTGCATGACCCGCCGCAATTATATTTGAAATAGGTGACACGGATGCCGGCCTCGCTCATCTTGCAGCTGCCGCCATTTGAGGCGGTCATCCTGTGCAGCTTGTAGCAGGTAATTCTGATTTTGCCGCGCTTTTGAAACCTTTCGTAGTCTGTTGAGAAAGTGACGGCAGGCGATCCGTCATACGGATTGCGCATAGTGGCCGTGCTGGCTTTCAAGCCTTCCAGAAACTCCGCGCATGTTGATTCATTGGTAATGCGCATATTGGTTCCCGGCATAGTCAGTCCGCTGTCTACACCCTTGCTGATCAGGTCAACGGCGGTGTCAATATGTTCAATGATATTACCCTTCTGGCGCGCGCTGAGATCATTCTTGATCTGCGTCATGTAGGTGGTATAGGCAACGGTGCCGATCGTGCCCAGAATGGCCAGTATCACCATAACGACCAGCATCTCGACAGTGGAGAAGCCGGCGCGGTGCCTGTCTGGTGCATGTGTGCTGTGATCACTTCGTAAAGCCATTCAAACTATGCCCACAACAAAAAATTACCTGACGATCACCTGCGGGGTGGACGAAGGGGATAACGGGCTTCGACCATCCACAATTACGTTCGGAGGACGTCATACCATAGGGAATAATTTAATCTAAAGATTTCAGCCGCATGTGACGATATGGCATTTTGGGCGGTCTGAATGAGGCAAGCTGAATGAGATGCCGGGGTGGCTACTTCTCGCCGCTGCGCTTCAGG
>JAKMFG010000153.1 GCA_022425565.1 Alphaproteobacteria bacterium | reverse complement strand
CTATCGGGTGATCCGAACAGCATCTCTTGCATAACCTCCGGGGCTGACTAGGTTAGGGGCGTGTCCACCAGCCAGAAAGCCCCCTGCCATGGCATTTGACTTCGACCTGATTGTGATTGGCGCCGGTTCCGGCGGCGTCCGTGCATCGCGGATTTCCGCCGGCCATGGTGCGCGCGTGGCGGTGATTGAAGAAAGCCGTCCCGGCGGCACCTGCGTCATCCGCGGCTGTGTTCCGAAAAAACTGCTGATGTATGGCTCTGCCTTTTCTGCCGATGCTGCCGATGCCGCCGGCTATGGCTGGCAAGTGAGCGTCGATGGTCATGACTGGCCGGCTCTTATCGCCGCAAAGGATGCCGAGCTCGACAGGCTGGAGGGAATTTACCGTTCCCTGTTGAAGAATGCCGGTGTCGAACTGATCGAGGGGCGCGGCGTCGTCACCGGGCCGAACAGTGTCAATGTCGGCGACCGCGAACTGACGGCTGAACGCATTTTGGTGGCGACCGGCGGCTGGCCGCAGATCCCGGACGTGCCCGGCCTTGCCAAACATGCCATCACATCAAACGAGGCGCTTGATCTTGCGGAAAGGCCAGACAGTGTCCTGGTCTATGGCGCTGGCTATATTGCTGTAGAATTCGCCAGTATTTTCAACGGGTTCGGAATCGAGACCCATCTCGTTTACCGGGCTGATCTGCCACTTCGCGGCTTTGATCAGGACATTCGGTCCCAGTGCGCCGAGGCGCTTGCCGGACGCGGCATCATCCTTCATCCGGGTTGCACGGTTGAGCGGGTGGAGGGCGAGAACGGCCGCAAGGCCGTCACCCTTAGCGACGGCACTGTCCTTGCGGTATCTGAGATTATGGCGGCAACAGGCAGGGTGCCGAATACAGCCGGGCTTGGCCTCGAGACAGCGGGGGTCAAACTCGGCCGAAAGGGCGAGGTGATGGTGGATGCCGGCTCGCAGAGCTCGGTTCCGTCCATCTACGCTGTCGGTGACGTGACTGACCGTATTGCCCTGACGCCTGTCGCCATTGCCGAGGGGCATGCCCTTGCCGACACCCTGTATGGGGGACGGCCGCGTCAGGTCTCGCACGACAATGTGCCATCCGCCGTCTTTACCCAGCCACCGATCGCCTCGGTTGGGATGAGCGAAGAACAGGCCGCGGAAGCCTTTGACGAGATCACAGTTTATACAAGTAAATTCAATGCGATGAAGAATGCGCTGTCAGGCCGTACCGAGAAGACATTCATGAAACTGATTGTCGAAACGGCAAGCGACAGGGTTGTTGGCGCACATATGCTCGGGCCAGATGCGGGTGAGATCATGCAGGGCATTGGTGTGGCCGTTGTGGCTGGCGCCACAAAGGCAGATTTTGACGCCACCATCGGCATCCATCCGACCGCAGCAGAGGAATTCGTGACAATGCGAACACCGCGCGGCTGAGGCTTGCGCATATAGGTGCGTTATACCGCCAAAATGCTTGTAAAATCCGTATTTTTCAGCATTATGTGTGGCCTGTGGCGGGGTGCTTCTGTTGGTGTCAACTCAGTGATGGTGCCCCCTTCCAAAGCGACATGAAGGAAACTAGTTCCATGACTTGGCAGCCGAACAGTTGGCGCGACCATCCCATCAAACAGGTTCCGGATTACCCGGATGCCGAAAAACTCGCCGGCGTCGAGGCGAAGCTCGCCGCGATGCCGCCTCTGGTGTTTGCAGGCGAGGCGCAAAGCCTGAAGCGCCAGCTTGGCGAGGTTGCCGAAGGGCGGGCCTTCCTTCTTCAGGGTGGTGACTGTGCCGAGAGCTTTGCCGAATTCTCGGCGAACAATATTCGTGACTCCTTCAAGGTCATTCTGCAGATGGCAGTGGTGCTGACCTTTGGTGCCTCGATGCCGGTGGTCAAGGTCGGGCGGGTGGCAGGCCAGTTTGCCAAGCCGCGCTCCGCGCCGATGGAAGCCATCGACGGCATCGAGCTGCCAAGCTATCGCGGTGACATGATCAACGCCATGCCGTTTACCGAAAAGGATCGGGTGCCGGATCCAAAGCGGTTGCTGCGCGTCTATGAACAGTCTGCCTCCACGCTGAACCTGTTGCGCGCCTTCGCGCAGGGCGGCCTTGCCGACCTCACAAAAGTTCACAGCTGGGTCACCGAATTCCTTTCCGGAACACCTCAGGCGGAACGGTTTCAGGAACTGGCCGGCCGTATCGAGGAGAGCCTCAATTTCATGCGGGCCTGCGGCATCACGCCGGAAACAGCGCGCCCACTTGCCGAGACAGATTTCTACACCAGCCATGAGTCGCTGCTTCTCAACTACGAAGAGGCGCTGACACGCCGCGACACCATCACCGACGAGAAGGACTGGTATGCCACTTCGGCGCATATGATCTGGATTGGTGACAGGACCCGGCAGCCCGACGGGGCGCATGTCGAATATATGCGTGGTATTGGCAACCCCGTTGGTCTGAAGTGCGGGCCGAGCCTCGATCCGGATGAACTCGTTCGGCTGATCGAAACGCTGAACCCGGACAATGTGCCAGGTAAGCTGACGCTGATCGCGCGCATGGGCGCGGACAAGGTTCGTGCCGGTCTGCCGCCGCTGCTGAAAGCGGTGAAGGCAAGCGGTGCCAAGGTTGTCTGGTGCTGTGATCCAATGCACGGCAACACCATCAAGGCCAGCAGCGGCTACAAGACACGCCGGGTCAATGATGTGATGGCCGAGGTGCGGGGCTTCTTTGACGCGCATGACGAGGTCGGCACCTATCCTGGCGGCGTCCATTTCGAGATGACCGGACAGAATGTGACTGAATGCGTGGGTGGTGTCGTCGACGTCACCGAGGCACGTCTTGGTGATCGCTATCACACCCATTGTGATCCACGCCTCAACGGGGCGCAGGCCCTTGAACTGGCTTTCCTGATCGCCGATCTGCTGAAGCAGCGGCGTGACGTTGGCGCCAACCTGTCGGAGGCGGTCTAGCCTTCTTACCGGCGGCAGTCAGGCAGATGTCTCTGGTTGTGCCGCAAACGGGAACATCAGCATGTCAGAATTTGACAGCACAGGTCCGTCGCCGGAAGACCAGCCGGGGCTGACAGACACCTATTTCCGCAACACCCGCCGGATCGTTCAGGAAAATGGCGATTGCGCGGTGGAATATGCGGTATTCATGCGTCGTCCGGTGACTTATGCCGGGCGTCTTGCCATTGGCTGGCTCAAGGCGATGGCGGCGCATCGCGGTGTCGAGGTCGAAGTCGACGAACCGCATATTGATGGCGCCTGGGTCGGTTCAGGCGAGGTGCTTTGCTATATTCGTGGGCCTCTTGCGACACTGGTTGATCTAGAGACCATTTTCCTGCAGCGGCTTGGCGCGTCATGCGTCGCGGCCTACAACGCCTACAACATGTGTGTCGAGCTGCCGGATGTCGCCTTCCTTGCCATGGATGCACGCCATTGCGCTGGGTCCGACATGGCCGAACTGATGGCCTATGGTGCCTCTGTCGGCTCGAAAAAGGCGAAGGCAAAGACCGGCGCCATCGGCTTCACCGGTTCATCTACCGACGCGACGGCCCATTTCTTTGGCAAGGAACGTGGTGCCGGCACCATGCCGCATGCGCTGGTTGGGTATGCGGGCTCGACCCTGCGGGCCGCGCAGATGTTTCATGAATCCGTCCCTGATGCGCCGCTGACGGTGCTTGTCGATTATTTCGGCAGGGAGATCAGTGACTCCCTCGAGGTGGCGAACCATTTCCCCGAGCTAGCAGCTTCCGGGCGCCTTGCCTTCCGGCTGGACACCCATGGCGGTCGTTTCAGCGAGGGGCTGGACACACCGCAATCCTATGCCGTGCTGGACCGTCATGTTCCCTATGCCACGCGCGGTTACAGGACAGATTCCGAACTGAAGCATCTGTTGGGAACAGTTGTCAGCGTGGCGGCGGTCTGGCATCTGCGTGAGACGCTTGACGCGATCGTGTTCGACAAGTTCCGCATTGTCGCCTCCAGCGGGTTC
>JAKMFG010000145.1 GCA_022425565.1 Alphaproteobacteria bacterium | reverse complement strand
CATGAAAGGCGGGCTGGCGGCATCCATCATCGCCGCCGAGGCCTTTATCGCCGCCTGTCCCGACTATCGCGGTGCGATCGAGATTTCCGGCACCGCGGACGAGGAAACGGGTGGGTTCGGCGGCGTCGCCCATCTGGCCGAAAACGGCTGGTTCGACCCGGCGCGGGTGCAGCATGTGATTATCCCCGAACCGCTGAACAAGGATCGTATCTGCATAGGCCATCGCGGAGTCTGGTGGGCCGAGATCGAGACCAAGGGCCGGATCGCACATGGCTCGATGCCGTTTCTTGGAGACTGCGCCGTTCGCCATATGACGGCGGTTCTCCAGGAAATGGAGGATAGCCTGTTCCCGGCGCTGGCCGAGCGGCGCACGGCGATGCCGGTCGTGCCTGAGGGCGCGCGGCAGTCGACACTCAACATCAACGCCATCCATGGCGGTTTGCCGGAACAGGAGGAAGGCTATACCGGCATGCCGTCGGCCTGTGTTCCGGACCGCTGCGTGATCACCATCGACCGGCGCTTCCTTGCCGAAGAGGAGCTTGCCGAGGTGAAGGGCGAGATCACCGCATTGCTCGACAGGCTTGCGGCGCACCGGCCCGATTTCAGCTATGAGGTGCGTGACCTGTTCGAAGTCCATCCGGTGATGGCGGACCGCGACGCACCCGTTGTGACGACCGTGAGCGCGGCGATCCGCGAGGTGTTGGGGATCGACCCTGATTACGTCGTGTCCCCCGGCACCTATGACCAGAAACATATAGACCGGATCGGCAGACTGCGGAACTGCATTGCCTATGGCCCCGGCATTCTCGAGCTGGCGCATCAGCCGGACGAATGGATCGGCATCACCGACATGAAGGAAAGTGCGGCGGTAATGGCGCTCTCGCTTGCAGAGCTGCAGGCACCTGATTATTCCATGAAGGCAGAAAAGGGAGGATAAGATGAAACAGCTTTTCTCAAGGCCGGCCCTGGCCATATTTGCGGCCGCGGCGGTGATGAATGTCTCGGCGGCATTTGCCGCGCAGACATCGATCACGGTCGGTATGCAGCTCGAGCCGCCAAACCTCGACCCGACGGGCGGCGCGGCAGCAGCCATCGACGAGGTGGTTTACGCCAACGTCTTTGAAGGGCTGACCCGCTATCAGGCCGACGGCTCTGTCGCGCCGGCGCTGGCAAAGTCATGGACGATCTCCGATGACGGCCTTGTCTATATATTCTCCCTTCATGGCGGGGTGAAATTTCATGACGGCTCGGCAATGGATGCCGAGGATGTGAAATTCTCGCTGGACCGCGCACGGGCGGAGGATTCAACCAATGCACAAAAGCGTCTGTTCACCGGCATCGCCTCGGTCGATGCGGTGGATGCGCTGACAGTGAAGATCACCTTGTCGAACCCCGATGGTGGCTTCATCACCAACCTTGCCTGGGGTGACGCCGTGATCGTCGCGCCGGAAAGCATCGAGAACGCGAAGACAGCGCCGGTCGGCACCGGCCCCTTCACCTTCTCGCGCTGGGTTCAGGGCGACCGGGTGGAGCTTGCGCGCAATTCAGATTACTGGGGTGACGCGGTGGCGCTTGAGAAGGCCACCTTCAAGTTCATTTCCGATCCGACGGCCGCCTTTGCGGCGATGATGGCAGGTGATATCGACGCGTTCCCGGGCTATCCGGCTCCGGAGACGCTGCCGCAGTTCGAGGCTGATCCGCGCTTTCGCGTGATTGTCGGTTCGACCGAGGGCGAGACCATCCTGTCGACCAACAATAAGGCCGAGAACCTGTCAGACGTCCGCGTCCGGCAGGCGATTGCGCATGCCATTGACCGGCAGGCCATCATCGACGGCGCGATGTTCGGCTATGGCACGCCCATCGGCACGCATTTCGCCCCACACCATCCCGATTATGTCGATCTGACAGGCGGGTCGGCGCATGACCCTGCCAAGGCGCGCGCGCTGCTGAAGGAGGCCGGGGCCGAAAACCTGACCCTGTCGCTGAAGCTGCCGCCACCATCCTATGCCCGCCGGGGCGGTGAAATCATCGCGGCCCAGCTTCGCGAGGTCGGCATCGGCACCGAGATCGAGAATCTGGAATGGGCGCAATGGCTGGAGCAGGTGTTCCGCGGCAAGGATTTCGACCTGACCATCGTCTCGCATACCGAGCCGATGGATATCGGCATCTATGCCAATCCGGAGTATTACTTCCAGTATGACAACGCCGCCTTTCAGGGGATGATCGGGGATCTGAAGCTGGCCACCGCGCCGGCCGACCGCACGCGCATCCTGCAGGCGGCCCAGAAGCAGATCGCAGGCGACTATGTGAACGGTTATCTGTTCCAGCTGGCGCGCACCGGCGTTGCCAATGCCAAGATCAACGGCCTCTGGGAAAACGCCCCGACGCAGGCCAACGACCTGACGGGTGTCAGCTGGTCTGACTGACCGGTTCCCGCAAACGAGATTCCGCCGGCCCCCTTGCCGGCGGGGTCCCGCCACATCCCCGCCGCGATCCTGGCGCAAGGCTGACCCATGCTGAGTTACATCCTGTCACGACTTGTCGCGCTTGCGCTCAGCCTCGTCGTCGCCTCGCTCGTCATCTTCGTGATGATTGAGCTTGTGCCGGGCGATCCGGCCAGTTTCATGCTGGGGTTGAACGCGGCACCCGACACGGTGGCAGCGTTGCGGGCCGAACTCGGCCTCGGTGGCAGCCCGGTCGAGCGTTATCTTCGCTGGGTCGGCGGCATGCTGCAGGGGGATTTCGGCACCTCATACACCTATCGCGCGCCGGTGGCAGAACTGGTCACAGCGCGGCTCGCCGTGTCGCTGCCACTGGCGCTGATGGCGCTGCTCCTGTCGACGCTGATTGCCATTCCGGTCGGGCTTTATGCCGCCAGCCGCCGCGGCAGGCCGGGTGACTGGAGCGTGATGGGACTTACCCAGCTTGGCATCGCCATTCCGAATTTCTGGTTCGCGATGATTCTTGTGGTGATTTTCGCGATCAAACTTCGCTGGGTTTCGGCCGGCGGATTCCCCGGCTGGGATCAGGGCATCTGGCCAAGCCTGAAGGCGTTGACCCTGCCGGCGGTGGCACTGGCGCTGCCGCAGGCCTCGATCCTTGCGCGGGTGATGCGCTCGGCGGTGCTCGAGGTGCTCGGCCAGGATTATATCCGCACGGCGCGCGCCAAGGGGTTGAGCAGGCGGCGCACCATGACCGACCATGCGCTGCGCAACGCGCTGATCCCGGTGCTGACCATCATCGGGCTGCAGTTCTCCTTCCTCATTGCCGGCGCCATCATCATCGAGAACGTGTTCTTTCTGCCCGGGCTCGGGCGCCTTGTTTTCCAGGGGATCACCCAGCGCGACCTGATCGTTGTGGAATCGGTGGTCATGCTGCTGGTCTTCGCCGTGATTCTGGTGAATTTCCTTGTCGACATCGCCTATGGCCTGGCCGATCCACGCCTGCGGAGGCGGTCATGACAGCGCGGCTTCCCCTGACGCTGGTGGCCGGGCTCGCCCTGACGGCGGTTTTCGTCGCTGCGGCGCTGCTGTCGCTTGTCTGGACGCCGCATGCGGTGGAGTCGCTGAACATCGCGGCGCGCCTGCAACCGGCCAGTGCCGACCATCTGCTTGGCACCGACCATTTCGGGCGTGACATGCTGTCGATGCTGATGGTGGGCGCGCGAACATCGATCGCCGTAGCCGTTGTTGCGGTGGGAATCGGTATGGTCCTCGGCGTGCCGCTCGGCCTGCTGGCGGCAGCCAACCACGGGGGCGTGATCGATGATCTGGTGATGCGCGGCAACGACCTTGTCTTTGCCTTTCCGGCGCTGGTCATCGCCATCCTGATCACCGCCGTCTTCGGGCCGTCCGCCTTCAACGCCATTCTTGCCATCGGCATTTTCAACACCCCGGTCTTCGCCCGGATGACACGCGGCGGGGCGCTGGCGGTCTGGACGCAGGAATTCATCCTCGCTGCGCGGGTCAGCGGCAAAGGTGCGGTGCGGATTTCGCTTGAACATATTCTCCCCAACATTGCCAGCCTGCTCATTGTTCAGGGCACCATCCAGTTCAGCCTCGGCATTCTGGCAGAGGCCGGACTGTCCTATGTCGGGCT
>JAKMFG010000135.1 GCA_022425565.1 Alphaproteobacteria bacterium | reverse complement strand
GTACCAGATGGCCCGGCTTGCTGCCGATCGTCATCCCGGATCCGTCGATGTCAGGCTTGCTGCCGCCTATGCCGCTGTTGCATCCGGCCGTTGTGTCCTTGCCAAACGCCATCTGGCGCAAATTAAGGGCGATATGATGACGTCATGGCAGTCGCGCCGGCGGGACAGCCTGCTGGCAAGCTGCGATGGGCCCTGGCAAAGGCGGGTGGTGCTGGACCTCATCACCGGCTACAGGCCGTCACTGTCCGACCGGGCAAGGCATGCTGAAATGCAGCTGGAGCCGGGGTCAAGGCTTCACGGCGTTTGTGTAAGGCTTCACGGATTGTGCGACCCAGCCGGCAGTTTTACCCTTGGTGGCCGGCGTGACGGCGGCATCGATCTATGGGTTCAGTTGCAGCTGAAGCATCTTTATCGTGCCGGAACCAGATGGGATCTGGACCTGTCGCCGGTGCTGTTCCGGCGCCAGCCGAGCCGCGCAGGCCATCACGGCGAGGGGGCCATGCTACGGGCCGAAGCCTGGCGTTATCTGCAACGGGGCATGCGCCTGCATTTTCTTGCCGAGACGGGCGCGGCGCATTTCCGGCAGGGTGATCGCCGTCTTGCCATCCACCAGTTGCACCGACGGGCAAGGGTTGGCCTTGCCCTGCCGCACAATGAAGGGTTTGTCTCGCACATCAGTCATTCACAGCGGTGGGTTCGCTCTGGCTGGCTTAATCTGCGGGGACGGCGCACTGACTACCGGCTCGACATCCTGCCCTGGGCGGATACGCCGCTCTGGCCAAGCTTTTCAGTGGGTGCCGGTGTGGATCGTGTCGGCCAGTCCGGCCCCGGTCTTCTTGCCGGGTCGCGGTCGCAAACCCTTCAAGCTGGCCTGCGCAGCAAGATGCGCCATCTGACCATCGTGCTGCGGCAGGAGCGCCGCACCGAGCGGTTCACTGAACCGCTTGCCTATCTGGCGACACCCCACCGTGCCCACACCCGCATCAGCGGCATGGATTTCATTCCCAACCTGTCTGGCAAGACTAATCTAAAGGTTGTAATCTCTTTGGATTATCGGAAAATTTCATCACCAGATATTTCTCGCCCCAGATCGCTCAAAACTCTCAAATTTACATTTAGTTACACATTTGATCCAAAGCCGTGACGAAGTTTGGTCAAGCACCTAAAGGTTGAATTGTTAAGGAAAAACGGCATGCGCACCTCATCCTTTGGGGCTATGTTTGAGCACTTCTCCACTCAATTGCCCGGGACGCAGGTCGCGGGAAGCGGGGCCATCGCATGCGCCTTCTTATGGCTTACGAAAACAGTCTCAGTCGTGACTTTGCCGCGCGACACCTTGCCAATTCGGATGCGGATGTTCGCATCACCACTGCCGCGAGCCTTGCGCAAAGCATTGAGCTGGCAAACCAGCTCCCCATGCTTGACGCCGTCGCGCTCGATCTGGAAATGCCGGATCTGGATGGCCTGACCGGTCTCAGGCGTTTTCGCCAGAAATGCCGCCATCCTGCGCCGATCGCCCTGACAGGTGCGCAATCTGGTGCGATAACGGCAAGCGCACTGATCGCCGCGGGCGGTGCCGGTTTCCTGCCCTATCACATGAGCCCGGATGCCCTTCTTGGCGCGTTGCGGGTGCTGGCCGCCGGCGAGCGCTACCTTCCCGCCGACATGGTGGTGCGACGCGGGGTTCCGGCGGGTGACATTATCCTGACGATGCGTGAGCACGATGTGCTCTCGGGGCTACGGTCCAGTCTTAGCAACAAGGAAATCGCCGATAATCTTTCACTCAGCGAAGTCACCGTTAAACATCATATCAAGAGCCTTCGCGGCAAACTTGGCGCGCGGAACCGTGTCCATGCCGTTTGCCGGGCGAACGAACTTGATATCAGATAGGCGCAACGCATCCGCCGCTGGGGGTTGGTTGGCCAGCGGCGTGACGGTCACATGTCACGGCAATCAGCGGTTCTGGCGATTATCCACCAGATCGGTGACCACACCGGGATCGGTCAGCGTTGAGGTGTCGCCAAGCTCTGCATAGTCGTTTGCCGCGATCTTGCGAAGAATCCGGCGCATGATCTTGCCAGACCGGGTCTTTGGAAGCTGTGGTGCCCATTGCAGCAGGTCCGGCGTGGCGATCGGGCCGATCTCCTTGCGGGTCCATTGCCTGAGCTCGGCCACCAATTCGTCGCTCGGCTCGCACCCCTCGATCAGCGTCACATAGGCATAGATGCCCTGGCCCTTGATGTCGTGCGGATAGCCGACAACAGCTGATTCCGCGACCTTGGGATGGGCGACAAGGGCGGATTCGATTTCCGCCGTGCCCATGCGGTGGCCCGAGACGTTGAGCACGTCATCGACGCGTCCAGTGATCCAGAAATACCCGTCCTGGTCGCGGCGCGCGCCATCACCCGAGAAATAGCGGCCCGGGAATGTGGAAAAATAGGTGTCGATAAACCGCTGGTGGTCGCCATAGACGGTGCGCATCTGGCCCGGCCATGAACTGTCGATGCACAGATTGCCGTCGACAGCTCCTTCAAGAAGGTTGTTCTCACTATCGACAAGGACGGGCTTGATGCCAAAGAAGGGGCGTGTCGCCGATCCCGGCTTGGTGGCTGTGGCGCCGGGAAGCGGGGTGATCATGATGCCGCCGGTCTCTGTCTGCCACCAGGTGTCGACGATCGGGCAGCGCCCTTCACCCACCACATCGTGGTACCACATCCATGCCTCGGGATTGATCGGCTCGCCGACACTGCCCAGAAGGCGAAGCGAGGAACGGTCGCATCTGGTGACCGGCGCGTCACCCTCGCGCATCAGCGCGCGGATCGCCGTTGGCGCAGTGTAGAAGATGCTGACCCTGTGCTTCTCGACGACCTGCCAGAAACGCGAGCTGTCGGGATAGGTCGGCACGCCCTCGAACATCAGCGTCGTCGCGCCGTTCGCAAGCGGGCCATAGACGATATAGCTGTGACCGGTGACCCAGCCCACATCGGCTGTGCACCAGTAGACGTCGCCATCCTTGTAGTCGAAGACATATTGGTGGGTCATCGAGGCGTAGACCATGTAGCCGCCGGTGGTGTGCAACACGCCCTTCGGCTTGCCGGTCGACCCAGAGGTATAAAGGATAAACATCGGGTCTTCGGCGTTCATCTCCTCTGGCGGGCAGTCGGCAGAGGCATCTGCCATTGCCTCGTGATACCAGACGTCGCGCCCGTCGACCCAGCCGATGTCACCGCCGGTGCGGCGCACGACGACGACCTTGCTGCAGTCGGGACAGGATTCGAGAGCCGCATCGGTGTTTGCCTTCAGCGGCACAGGCCTGCCGCCGCGAAGGCCTTCGTCGGCGGTGATCACCATGTTGGAATCACAGTCCTGAATGCGGCCGGCAAGCGCGTCGGGAGAGAAACCGCCAAAGACGACGGAATGCACCGCGCCGATCCGTGCACAGGCCAGCATTGCGACGGTGGCTTCCGGGATCATCGGCATGTAAATGGTGATGCGGTCGCCTTTCTTTGCGCCCTCTGCCTTTAGCACATTGGCGAATTTACAGACTTCCTCATGCAGCTCGGCATAGCTGATGTGGCGGGAATCCGCCGGGTCGTCACCTTCCCAGATGATTGCGGTCTGGGTGCCGCGGCTGGCGAGATGCCGGTCGAGGCAGTTTGCGGCGGCGTTGAGTGTGCCGTCGCCGAACCAGCTGATATGAAGATCGGCCTTGTCGTAGGAGACGTCGCTGACCTGGCTGTAGGGTTTGATCCAGTCGATCCGCTTGCCGTGCTCGGCCCAGAACGCGTCGGGGTCGGCGACGGATGCATCATACATCGCCTGATAGCCGCTATTGTCGATCAGCGCGTTGGCGATGGTGCTCTCGCTCGGGGCAAACAATCTGTCCTGGGTCATCTTCATCCTCCCACCCGGCACGCCGCATTCATCGCGGTTTTCCGGCCGTTGAAACCGGCGGCAGTCTAGACCGAAGCACCATCCGGTCGCAAGATGCGGGCCGTTACATTTGTCGCAGCGATTCGGCGAGTTCGTCGGCTTCTTCGGCGTTGTCGAGCGCCATGACGGCCTTTGCGGTGGCGAAGGAAAATCCGGCCCGCGCAAGCGATGCAAGCTGCTTGCGATAGGTGTCGTCATCGCGTTGCCGTGTGAAATAGGGCCCGATCCTGCGCCGCGCCGCCAGCCGCAGCGCGGCCGTCAGTTCACCGTCGCTTGTTGCCTCATCGGCAGCGGCCAGCGCCTCGTTGGCGAGATCCTGGCCAATGGCGTGCTCGGCAAGGCTGCGGCGGATGGCAAGTGTGGACCCTCCGCTGCGCCGTTTGTTGCGGGCTCGGGACAAGGCAAAGGCGGCATCATCGACATAGCCGAGCCTGATACAGTCATCGAGAACGGCGTCGATCGCGCGCGAGATCTCGACCTCTTCATGGGCCTCGAGCTTGCGCATGGCAAATCTGTGCAGCACTTCGCGCAACCGCTGGCGCGAGGCACTGTAGCGGCCAAGATAATGCACCGCCTTGTTCATCAGTCTTTGTTCGGCACGGGACCTGTCGGTCGTCATCATTCCGTCTTTCCGGTTCGGCGCAGCGAGCATAGCAGCCGCCATGAAACTCCACCATAGGCTCAACCAAAGGCCCCGGCTATCGGACCGACCAAAGCCCCGGCAGGTTGTCATTTGCCTGCGCCGGACCTATGTTCGGGCGCATGAACGAACAGTCTCCCCCGCCGCATGACAAACCTGTCCGGCAAGGCCTTGCCGGCGCGCCCTCACCGGTTCGTCCGGTGCAGATCGGCCGCGTCAACTGGGTCGGCCTGCAGACCCTTTATCTTCGCGAAGTGCAGCGCTTTGCCAAAGTTGGCATGCAGACTGTCGTGGCACCAATCATTACCTCGATTCTGTTCCTGATGGTGTTTGCCGTTGCCGTCGGCGACCGGGCGCAGCTTGCCGGTGATGTCAGCTTCATTGCTTTTCTCGTTCCGGGGCTGGTGATGATGACGGTTCTTCAGAACGCCTTTGCCAACAGCTCCTCTTCGCTTGTCGTCTCCAAGGTGCAGGGCAATATCGTAGATCTGCTGATGCCGCCAATCGGCCCTGGCGAACTTCTTGTCGGCCTGGCCCTTGGCGGGATGACACGCGGGATTGCCGTTGGGCTGTTCGCGGTGCTGGTGCTGGGTCTGTTCGCCGGGCTGCAGATTCCCGCAGCACCGCTGACAGCACTGGCCTTCCTCGTTCTGGGGTCGCTGGCCATGGCGCTTGCCGGGATTCTTGCCGGTGTCTGGTCCAACAAGTTCGACGAGATGGCCACCATCACCAATTTCCTGATCCAGCCACTGGCCTTTCTGTCCGGCACATTCTATTCGGTAGACAGGCTGCCGGCACCATTCGATACAGTGGCCACACTGAACCCGTTTTTCTATGCCATCGACGGGTTTCGTTACGGGCTGATTGGGGTCGGCGATCGCTCGATCGTGACCGGTCTTGTCGGGCTTGTGCTTGTGAATGGCGTTCTGTGGTTCCTGTGCTACCGTGTGCTGAAATCTGGGTGGCGGTTGAAAAGCTAGCCGCCGCAATTGAAAGGCTGAAGATCGGGTCATGACAGCTGACAGGGCAATGGCGGCAAGTGAGGCTGCGCCGTCGAACGGCATTCTGCCGGTACAGGAAATCCGTACAGCAATCGCAAATGGCGCCATCATTTCCGATGCTCCGCTGACCGCCGCGCAGATGCAGCCAGCCAGTATCGACCTGCGGCTTGGACGGCGTGCCTGGCGGGTCCAGTCATCCTTCCTTCCGGGGCCGGAAACGCGTGTTGTCGACAAGCTGCCCCGCCTTGCCATGCATGAAATTGATCTCGAGGGTGGGGCGGTTCTGGAGCGTGGATGCCTCTACATCGTCGAACTGCAGGAATCGCTGGCGCTTCCAGCTGAGATTTCGGCAATGGCGAACCCGAAAAGTTCAACCGGACGTCTGGATATCTTCACCCGCCTGATTACCGATGGCGCTTCGGAATTCGAGGCTGTCGCCGCAGGGTATCAGGGCCCTCTCTATGCCGAGATTTCACCGCGGACCTTTTCGGTACTGGTGCGGCCGGGGTCATGCCTGTCGCAGCTGCGCTTCCGGCGCGGCCCGTCATCCATGTCGGATGCCGCGATGATCAGGCTGCAGCAGGATGTCGGCCTTGTGCGCGGTGCCAGCGCCGTCGATATTCGCGATGGTGTGGCGCTCAGCGTCAATCTGACGCCGGCAGATGAAGACGGCATCATCGGCTGGCGTGCCCGCAAGCATGCCGGCCTGGTCGATATCGATGCCCCGGCAAGTTGCGCGGTGGGCGACTATTGGGAACGACTGACGACGACCGACCTTGTCGCCGGCGGCCTCGTTCTCCATCCGGATGAATTCTACATTCTTGCCAGCCGTGAGTTTGTGACGGTGCCGAATGACCATGCTGCCGAGATGCGGGCCTATGACACGCGGGTCGGCGAGTTTCGCGCGCATTATGCCGGGTTCTTCGATCCCGGGTTCGGCATGGCCGAATTCGATGCTGCCAGCACCCGCGCGGTTCTGGAGGTGCGCTCGCATGATGTGCCCTTCCTGATTGAGGACGGCCAGACGGTCTGCCGACTTGTCTATGAGCCGATGTCGGCGATCCCCGACGCGCTTTATGGCGCATCCGGATCGGGATCGAACTACCAGTCGCAGGGTCTGCGGCTCGGCAAGCATTTCATTCAGGACTGATACCACCCGCCACGCGGCGCCTGCCGGCGGCAAACATCTTGACAATTCTCGTCAAAATGCCGAGTTTGGCAGCCTTCTTTTGCCTTTTAGCAGAACCACCGGCGCCGCTGTTGACGGGCTGGTGGTTTGGTTTTTCAGGCGACAGGATCAACAGCAGCAAAACCACCCTGGCAAACCGGCAGACCCTGTTTCGCGATGAACGACCAGCAAACGAAAGACGCCTCGATGGCAGCCTCGCAATCCGCCGTGATGAAGACCTATGGCCGTGCCGAGCTTGCCTTTGTCAGTGGCGAGGGCAGCTGGCTGGTCACCGATGACGGCAATCGCTATCTCGACTGTGCCAGCGGGATCGCCGTGAACACGCTTGGCCATTCGCACCCCGGCCTTGTCGCCGCGCTTCGCGAACAGGCCGGCAAGCTGTGGCACACCTCAAATCTCTATCGCATTCCCGGGCAGGAACGCGTCGCGGCAAAGCTGGCTTCGCTGACTGGTCTCGATCAGGTCTATTTCTGCAATTCGGGGGCCGAGGCGAATGAATCGGCGGTGAAGATCGCGCGGCGCGCCATGCATGAGCGCGGTGAGCCCGACAGGATGACCATCCTGTGTGCCACCGGATCATTCCATGGGCGCACGCTTGGCATGCTGGCAGCGACCGACAAGCCTGCCAACCGGACCGGGTTCGGCCCGATGCCCGACGGGTTTGAGCATGTTGCCTTTGGTAATCTGAACGCGCTTCGCGACCGGATGGGCCCGCATGTGGCGGCGGTGATGATCGAGCCAGTGCAGGGCGAAGGCGGTGCGCGCGACGCCCAGGATGAATATCTGGCCGGGGTCCGTGCCGCGGCGGACGAGTTCGGCGCACTGGTAATCGCTGACGAGGTGCAGTCCGGCATTGGGCGTACTGGTACGTTGTTCGCCTATGAGACATCCGGCATTCGCCCCGACATCATCGCTGTTGCCAAGGGGCTTGGTGGTGGTTTTCCGGTCGGTGCCGTTATTGCCAGCGAGGCCGTCGGCAACGCCATGACACCGGGCACGCATGGTTCGACCTTTGCCGGCAATCCGCTGGCCATGGCGGTGGCCGAAGTGGTGCTGGACGAGCTTGGCGCCCCCGGGTTCCTTGAGGATGTGCGCCGCCGTGCCGGCATCATGCGCGACAGCCTGCAGGCGGTGGCAGACCGGCATGAAGGTGCGGTGGTCGAGCTGCGGGGCCGCGGGTTCCTGTGTGGGGTACGCCTTGCTGATGCGTTGCCGGCAGGTGATGCCGTGGCGGCAATGCGCGAAGAGAATCTGCTGACCGTGCCAGCGGGTGAGAATACGGTGCGTTTCCTGCCGCCGCTGGTGATCAGTGAAGCGGAAATCTCGCTGGCAGTTGAGACTTTCGGGCGGGTACTCGACCGGATGGTCGCCGCCGGGGACGGGTAGGATGAGACATTTTCTGGATATACGCGATCACAGCGCCGACACGCTGCAGGCCATGCTCGATCATGCGGCTGAGATGAAATCGGCGCTGAAGGCCGGCCAGGACGGGCCAAGGCCGCTTGCCGGAAAGTCGGTGGCGATGATCTTTGAGAAGCCGTCGACGCGTACCCGCGTTTCCTTCGAGGTCGGGATCAGCCAGCTTGGCGGTACGCCGCTGATGCTCTCTGCACAGGATATGCAGATCGGCCGCGGTGAGAGCATCGAGGACACCGCGCGCGTGCTGTCGCGTTATGTCGATGCCATCACCATCCGCTGTTTCTCGCATGACATGCTGCTGACCCTTGCCGAGCATGCCACCGTGCCGGTGGTCAATGCGCTGACCGAACGCTCGCATCCCTGCCAGATCATGGCCGACCTGCAGACGATGATCGAACGCCATGGTCCGCTCGACGGGCAGATCGTCACCTGGATCGGCGACGGCAACAATGTCGCCGCCAGCTGGATCGAAGCAGCCGCACGGTTCAATTTCCAGCTTCGCATCGCCTGTCCGGAAGGCTATGCGCCGCCGGCCGAGCTGACGGCATGGGCACGCGCCGAAGGCGCCGATCTGGTGATGTATGATTCTGCCATCGAGGCCGCCACCGGGAGCCAGACGCTGGTGACCGATGTGTAGATCTCGATGGGAGACGACGAAGGGACAAAACGTAAGGATTTCCAGCCCTTCCAGCTGAACGAAGAGCTGCTTGCCGTGGCGGCTGGCGACGCTGTTGTCATGCATTGCCTTCCTGCCTGGCGCGGCATGGAAATCACCGAAGCGGTCATCGACGGGCCGCAATCTGCGGTCTTTGACGAGGCCGAGAACAGGCTGCATGCGCAGAAGGCCGTGCTGTCCTGGTGTGTGTCCGGCAACTGACGGCGCATAAACCCGGCGACCCTGACAATGCCGATCCGTTTGCGGAGTATACCTTGGCCCAGAAAGACACTGTTCCGGTAACAGGCCCTGCTGCTGCAGGCCAGATCCTGCCCTTCTACCTGGCCGGCGAGAATGGCGACAGCGCCCTGATCCGCGGGCGGCTTGCATCTGTAGGCGGACCGGCGAGCAGCATCCTTGCGCGCCACGGCTATCCCGAGATGGTAGCCTCCCTTCAGGCCGAGGCCCTCGCCATCGCCGCCTGCCTGTCCACCTTCATGAAGTTTGACGGCGTCTTCACCCTGCAGGCCAAGGGGAACGGCTTTGTGAAAACCCTTCTTGCCGATGTGACATCGGATGGGGCGCTTCGCGGCTATGCCGCTTTCGATGATGAAAACATCCCGTCTCTTGGCGACGACATGGTGGACGCGATGCCGGCAAGCGTGCCGGCACTTCTCGGCACCGGCTATGCCGCCTTTACCGTCGATCAGGGAACCGAAAATGGCCGCTATCAGGGCATTGTCGAGCTTGCGGGTGACACGCTTGGCGATGCGGCCATGGCATGGTTTGCCAATTCCGAGCAGGTCGACAGCCACATTGTTGCGGCCGCCGGGCGGCATGGCGACGGCTGGATTGCCACCGCGCTGATGGTGCAGCGGGTCGCCGCTGATGGCGGCAAACAGAGCACAGCGTCGCGCGCCGAGCAGGATGATGCATGGACAACAGCGGATATGCTGCTTCGTTCCGTCACGCGCGAAGAGCTTGTCGATCCGCAGCTGGCGCCCGAGGATCTGGTTTTCCGGCTGTTCAACGCGCTGCGCCCGCATGTGGCCCCGTCACAGCCGGTAGAGGACAAATGCCGCTGCAGCCCGGAAAAGGTCGAGGCGGTGCTGTCGCGCATGTCGCCGGAAGAGCTTGTCGGACTTGTTGCGGATTCAGGCAAGGTCGAAGTCGTATGCGAATTCTGCAAGACAATGCGCGCAATCGACCCCGGCATTTCGCGCCACTGATTGCTGCCACATTCATGCCGCCTTCGGGGCCTAGTCTTGACCGGTGTTGAACCTGGGAGATTCCGATGCGTGTAACGGCCCTTCCGATCCTTTGCCTTGCCCTTCTGCTGTCTGCCTGTATGGCGACCTCGGCTCCGCCACCGAAAGTGACGGTAAGCAGCGATGCTTTCAGCTCGGTGCCGCTGAATGCACGGCGTCTCGAGATTATCGAGAACTGGCAGATGCCAATCGAAGCACCCTATATAGGGCATCTTCAGCAGCCATTGCCCAGTTCGCTTGTCGCGGAATGGGCATCGAATGTGCTGACCCCGGCTGGTGGCAGCGGCGAGTTGATCCTCGATATTTCACGGGCATCGGTTACCAAGGTGAAGCTGGCGAAAGAGGTCGGGCTGGCAAATTCGCTGAGCGATCAGCAGGACAGCAAGATCAAGGTTGAATTCGAGGCTCAGCTGATGTGGCTTCAGCCGGTTGGCGGCGCACAGGCGATGATCAAGCTGTCATCCTCGCATTCGATGACGATCCCGGAATCTTCCAGCGCCAACGACGTGCAGCGTGCTGTGAATGAGTGTCTGCAGGTGGCAATTGCCGGTCTCGACAGTCAGGCGCGCGCCGAACTTGCCACGCTCGACAATATCGTCCTTCCCTGATGAGCGCCGGCCCTGACGAGCGCCGGCCCTGACAGGCGCCGGGCATCGGCCTATCGGCGCCAGAACCCCGGGTTGAGCATCACCAGCACGGTGAACAACTCGAGCCGTCCCAGCAGCATGCCGAATGCCATGATCCATTTCGCCATGTCAGGAAGCGCGGCGAAATTGCCTTCGGCGCCGATCAGGTTGCCAAGGCCAGGCCCGACATTGCTGATTGATGTGGCAGCACCGGACAGGGCCGTGATGAAGTCGAGGCCAAGCGCCCCCAGGCCGATCGCCAGAATCACGAAGCAGAGGATGTAGAGATAGAAAAATCCCATCACTGAATCCATGACCTCGTTTGAGACCGGCCGCTTGTTGTAATAGGCAAGGATGACGGCGTGCGGGCTTAACAGCCGTCCGATCTGCACCCGCGCGGTCGTCGCCAGAACCTGAAGCCGGAACATCTTGATACCGCAAGTCGTCGAGCCGCCACAGCCGCCGACAAACATCACGATCAGCAGCAATGTCGAGGCAAATCCGCCCCAGGCCGAGAAATTGGCGCTGGCATAGCCGGTGCCGGTCATGATCGAGACGGCGTTGAAACTTGCTTGCCTGATCGCCACGCCGACCGGCATGCCGTTGCTGCCAAGATGCCAGATCAGAATCAGCACCACAGCGACAAGCAAAGTCATGAACCACCGCACCTGCGGGTCCCGAAGCAGCGGGCCCCAGCCGCCTCGAACAATGGCGAGGTAATGGGCAAAGGGAAGGCTGCCGACAATCATGCCGGTGATCACGATCCATTCGATGGCCACCGAATCGAAGGCAGCGATCGAAGCTGTGCGGGTTGAATAGCCGCCAGTGGCGATGGTGGTCATGGCATGGGCGATGGCGTCGAAATTGCTCATCCCGGCGAAGGACAGCATGATTGCCCAGAACGCTGTCAGGCTGGCATAGACGATGCCGATGCCGCCTGCCAACTGTGCGGCACGGGGCACGACCTTTTCGGCGCTGTCATAGGATTCGGTGCGGAACAGCTGCATGCCGCCGACCGACAGCATTGGCAGGACGGCCATCGCCATGACGATGATGCCGACACCGCCAAGCCATTGCAGCAATGCCCGCCAGATGAGAATGCCGGGGGAAGCCAGCTCAATCTGCTGCAGCACGGTCGACCCTGTGGTCGTGATCCCCGATACAGATTCGAAGATCGCATCGGTCAGGCTGAGCTGCAGTTCGCTGAACATAAAGGGAAGGGCGCCGAACAGGCCGATCGAGATCCAGGACCCGTTGGTCAGGAGGAAGGCCTGCCTGAGCCCCAGATCAAACCCCTCGCGCTGTGAGGTGGCCAGCCAGACGGACACCCCGACAAAGGCCGTGAGCAGAGACGACAGGGCAAAGACCTGCCAGTCGGGCG
>JAKMFG010000120.1 GCA_022425565.1 Alphaproteobacteria bacterium | reverse complement strand
GCGTGCGCCAGCTTCTGGACACGGCATTTCTGCGCCGGTCCACCGAGCCTGATGTAATCCTCGAATCAGACAGTTTCGAATTCATGCAGAACTTCCTGCATTTCGAGCCTGCCATGTTCTTCCAGATACCGATCGCCATCGATGCCGGTGGCGGCGCGGATGAAACTGGCTTCGACGAACGGCTTGTCTCTCGTCCGGTCGATTTGGCCGATGTCGCACCGGGAACCCTACATATCTGCCATCTGAAGGGCCGTGTTCTTCCCGTCGCCGCGGCAAAGTTCCTTGATGACATCATCACTGGTCTTCGCGGACGATACAGTGACGAGGTCGACCAGTAACGCTACGCTGCGTGTAACCGCGGCTATAACTACTGGTATAACTACCGGTATGAAGCGACCGCACAGTGGATTTAGGCAGCCGGGCTTGCTATCACGCCGCCAGCCGATGACATCCTGACGCCACCCACCCGCGACAGCAGGAACGAATAATGACGATCACCGAAACAGAACTTGCCGAGGCACGCGCCGCATGGGGAAACGGCCTTGTCGCCATCTCCACAGCCTATGATGAAGACGGCGGCATCGAGGCCGCCCGCGCCATAGCGGATGATGTGCTGGACAGGCTGTACGGGTTCGAGTTCGGACCGATCCTGTTCAAGCCGACCCTGAGTGGTGGCGCGCAGACATTCCGCACCGACAAGCCAGGCACCCTGTCATATTTCGTCGGGCACAATCCGGACTTCCCGCAGGACACCGGTTTCGGGCTGAAGTCCTGGCGCAAGGTGGCGTCCGAGACATCATCCTTCTTTGTCGAGGGCGATGTCGCCATATGGATGGGCTGGGTGTTCTTCACCAGCAAAGCGGGTGATGTGGTGAAGGTCGAAAAGAGCTTCGGCTACAGGCGGGCGGCTGACGGCAGCCTGAAACTGGTGCTTCACCATTCCTCACTTCCTTACGAGGCATAGTCGCCGGGACATCTCCATTTCGGCTTTCCCATTCCATTCGACCAATTCCGTTTGTCCGGCCGGCCCAATCATGCGATGCTGCGACTGTGACATTCCGCCACAGCCTGTCATTGCGCCGGGAAAATGTGGCTGGTCTTCTGAAAAGCGGGGAAAAATCATGGATACGGTACTTGTCGGCGGCTTTGTGTTTCTCGTTGCGGCCGGGGCCATTTTTCTGGCCATCGACAAGGTCGGCAAGTCAGAGATGCGGGATCGCAAGAAGCGCCTTCTGACCTATGCGCTGCTGGGCGGGCTGATCGTGCTGACCATCGGTATTTTCCACTGGCACCGCGCCGTTTGGCTGGCCGAACGCGGCATCGGATAGGCGCGCCTCAATCGTAGGGTGTACCGTCCTTGCGGACCCAGTTTCTTGCATTGTTGCGCCGCTCGAGCCGCAGATCGACATCCGGATAATGCACGGTCTCGTCGGCTGACCGCGACCCGATCTCGAACAGCACGGCGGGTTCATCCGAACGGTTCTCGATGGCGTGGCCGTTCGCCTCGCCTGCCCTGAAACCGGCGCAGTCACCAGCGCGAAGCAGCGTCTCGCCGTCATCATCGCGCAACACCACCTCGCCAGACATCACGATGACAAACTCGTCCTCTGCCTCGTGCCAGTGGCGCAGTGCGGTGCGCCCGCCGGGTGGAAGAACGGCGCGGTTGACGCCGAACTGTGTCAGCCCGGCCGCATTGCCGACGCGCTGCCCCTGATATCCCTCGGTCTCGCTGTAGAACGGCTCGGGATAGACGAGCCGGCGGATCGCCTCGACATTGGCAAGATCGATCTTCGGCATGGTGGGCCTCCTGTTCCTATGGCCATAACGCAGGCTTCTGGCCTGCATGACAAGCCTAGCGCGAACAGCCCGTCAGGTCACCGGCGGTACACCGAAAATCCAACCCTCTCTCGTGGCTTCACGCGGTGCATGCCAGCATCCGGGCAAGCCGGCGAAATGGCGTAGCGCGGCGGCCGAGATAATGGCGTCCGCCTCATCGGCATCGGCCCCGCGGGGGGCATAGCCCTTCCCCACCCCTTCGCTACCATAGGCGGCGAGCGCGGCATTCATGAAGGCCGGATCGGCCGCCGCGTTCTTTGCCGGATTCATGCCGACGGCATGAAAGTAATAGCTCGGAAAAATCTCCACCAGCACCATCGCCAGATCATCCAGAGACCCCGGCGTCACCGGATCAAACGGCCAGACAGCCAGACGCGGGCCAAGCGCCGCCTTCAGCGCATGGATCAGCCGCATGCCGGCCATGGAGCCGGTGGCGACATTGTCAGCACCGATGGCCTTGAAGGTTGGCGACGGCGCACGGGCACTGGCGCGCGAGGCCTGCTCGGTCACCCGGCGACGGCTGCGATAATGCAGGGCCCCGTGGTTTTTTGGCGACAGGTAATAATCTCCGACGCCGGCTGCCGCAAACATCGCTCCGCCATAAAGATGCAGGTCATCGGCACACACCGTCTCGACCATCTCCCAGAGCGCCGGCGCCTCGGCAGGCGATGCGGCAAACCCGGGGTAGTAGGCCCCCTCGTCATGGAATGGATGGGCGAAGGCAAAATCGATTCCCACCAGAACAGGCGCGCTGATGGTCTCAGACGCCTCGGCCAGCAGTCGGTCGCGCACATTATCACGGCCCCAATGGCGGCCGTCATCGGCAAGCCATGTATCCGGCACGCCGTTTCCGGGCCGGGCCGCGGCAAGCTGGATGCCGGGCTGGCGCGCCCCCCTCGCCCCGGACCAGTCGATGCCAATGAAAGCTGAAAACATGCCCCCGGTCAGTCGCCGGAGGACGGCGCGGAAATACGCGACAGAAGGTCTGAAGCAGTGGCACTGAATCCATCCGCATCAGCGCGGCCGTCAAGTACCGCCTCGACCCGCTTTGCCATGACCTTGCCCAGCTCGACACCCCACTGGTCAAAGCTGTTCACTCCCCAGACAAACCCGCTGACCACAGTCACATGCTCATAGAGCGCCAGCAGCCTGCCAACGGCAAAGGGCGTGCTGGCCTCCCAGCTGATCACGCTCGACGGACGGTCTCCGGCAAAATGGCGGTGCGGCTCGGCCTCGTTCGGGCTGCCGACGGCCAGCGCCTCGGCCTGGGCCAGCGCATTTGCCGCCAGCACCCGGTGGCTTGCTGCCCAGTCACCGTCCAGATGCAGCCCGTTTGGCCGCAATGGCAGCAGAATGTCCAGCGGCACGATATCCGTGCCCTGATGCAGCGTCTGAAAGAAGCTGTGCTGGCACCCTGTACCGGCAGTGCCCCAGATCACCGGCGTTGTCGCATGGCCGATGGCGGCACCCTCAAGCGTGACCGATTTGCCGTTTGATTCCATCTCCAGCTGCTGTGCCCAGGCCGGCAGCAAATGAAGCCGCTGGTCATAAGGCATGATCCCGTGCGTCGCATGACCCATGAAATTACGGTTCCAGACCCGCATCATCCCCATCAGCACCGGAAGGTTCGCATCGAAGGGCGTGGTCCGGAAATGCTCGTCCATGGCCGCCGCACCGGCCAGCATGTCGGCAAAATGGTCCGGGCCGATGCCGATCATCACCGGCAACCCGACCGCCGACCATAGCGAATAGCGCCCGCCGACGCCTTCGTCAAAATCGAAAATCCTGTCCTCGGTCACACCCCAGTCGCGTGCGGCCTGTGGGGCGGCGGTAACTGCCACCATGCCCGGGCCACGCCCGCCAAGCCAGTCCCACGACAAGGCGGCGTTGCGCATCGTCTCGGCGGTGGTGAAGGTTTTGGAAGTGACAATGACAAGCGTTGTGTCGGGTGTGCAGCCTGCCAGCACGTCGTGAAGATGCGCCGGATCAACGTTGGAGACGTAATGCACATCCGGCCCGTCGGCATGGCTCGCCAGCGCGGCGCTGACCATCGCCGGCCCAAGGTCGGAGCCGCCGATGCCGATATTGATCACATCCGCGATGCCGCTGTCGCGCACCTCGTCCGCAAAGGCGGCCAGACCGGCATATTCGGTGCTTTCGACCCGCGCCTCGGCACGCTGGGCCATATGCACGACCGCACGGTCTTCGGACTGGTTGACATGCGCGCCGGCGAACAGCGCCTCGATCTTTTCGGCAAGGCCTGTCTGCGATGCCAGCTCCAGCAGCATTGCAACCGTTTCAGTGCGCAGTTTCTGCCGCGACAGGTCGACCCGCAGGTCATCAAGTCCATACACGAGGCCCCGTGACCGGCCGGCATCGGCGAGCAGATCGCGAAGATGCAAGCCGGTCAGGCTACCGGCTTCGTCGGCAAGGGATTTCGCGGCTTTGGCAGACAGCATTGGCATGTTCCTCACTGGCACCGTTCCTTACTGGCGCTTCGCCGCCAACATACCCATATCAGCAGTCAGTTGCCAGTGCGCAGCAAGTTTGCCGGCCAAGCCTTACGGAACAGTGAAGATGAACAGCAGCACACCTCTCGACCTTGTCATTCTCGGCAGCGGCATGGCCGGTCTTGCCGCCGCGCAGCTCGCCAGGGCCAATGGCCTCAAGGCCGTGGTCTTCGACAAGGGGCGTCGGATCGGCGGCCGGGTCTCGACCCGGCGCGCCGCCGGATTCACCTTCAATCACGGGGCTCAATTCCTGACCGCCCGTCATCCGGATTTCGTCAACACCTGCGACGATGCGGTCGCGGCCGGGGCGCTGCGTCCATGGCCGGTGTCCGGGCGTGACGCCTTTTGCGGCGCGCCAACGATGCGGGATCTTCCGTCCTTTCTCGGCGACCACCTCGAGATCACCCAAGGTGTCGAGATCACCCGTGTCGAGAACCATGACGGTCTTGTCGCCTTTCATGACGCATCAGGCCTTGTCGCTACCGCGCGGCAGGCGGTGATCACCGCGCCGGCTCCGCAGGCCAAGCGCCTTGTGGCCGACGCCGCCCCCGAACTTGGCGCAGCAGCCGCAACTGCAACCTATGCCCCGTGCTGGACCGCCATGTTCGGTTTCGATGCGGATGCGCTGCCTGAACATACCGCACCAATCCAAGAGAAAAGCGGCCCTGTCGGCTGGGGCGTGTGGGAAGCACACAGGCCCGGCGCAGTGGCGCAGGACGGTGCCGCGCTGACCATTCAGGCCGCACCGGACTGGAGCGAAGAGCATCTGGAGCAGGATCAGGCACCGGTGGCCGAGGCCATTCTGGCAGCATGGCAAGTGGCCAGCGGAACGGCGCTTGGGCGACCAAGCTATATGGCGGCACATCGCTGGCGCTATGCGCGGGTGATGACAACCGCCAATGCCGATGCGCCGCGGATCAGCGCCAACGGCCGGATCGCGCTTGCCGGCGACTGGCTCGCCGGTGCCCGTGTCGAGGATGCCTGGCTTTCCGGACGCATGGCTATCGAGAGGCTTGCCGCAGCCGCTGCCTGATTCACCGCCTGCGTGCTTGAAGCCGTTACCCATTCCCTGTAATCCAGACAGGTCCCGGCATCGCCGGCCATCCCTGCCATCAACGGGTCCCGTATGTCTGCTGTCCTGTCCCTGACCATTCCCTTTTTCGCCCTGATCTTCCTTGGAATGTTCTGCAGGCGGGTGGGTTTCGTTGGACCGGATGACGCGCGCACACTGTCGCGCTTTGCCTTTTTCGTCGCCATGCCGGTGATGGTTTTCGTCAAGATCGGTGCCGGCAACGCGGTGGAAATCCTCAATTGGGGATTTGTCTGGCGGTATGAACTGGCAACGGCACTGGTGTTTGTCGGGACCGCCTTTCTGGCGCGTCCGGCCTTTGGACTGACCCGTCTGGAAAGCGGCATTTTCGGACTGAACGCGGCCTATCCGAATTATGGCTATATCGGCCTGCCGCTCGCGATCATGGCCTTTGGCGATGCGGCGGCGCTTCCGCTGGCGCTAATTCTGGCACTCGACACCATGGTTCTGCTGGTCCTGACCGGCTATTTCGTGGCGGCGGATGGTGGATCGCTTGGCGCGACGATCGTCAGCGCGCTGAAAACCGTCAGCCGCAATCCCCTGCTGATCTCTGCCGTGGCAGGCTTTGCCTTTTCGGCCAGCGGGCTGTCTCTGCCGCCCGTGCTCGACACGCTGTTGAACATGTTGTCGAACGCGGCGGCGCCTGTGGCCCTCTTCGCATTGGGGGCCACGGTCTATGGCCAGCCGATGCGCCGCGCCTTTGGCGAACTGACGGCGATTACGGTGGCGCGGCTGATCATCCACCCGGTTCTGGTGGCGGCATTTTTCCTGCTTCTGCCGGGGGTGGACCCGCTCTGGGTAAAGGCGGCCATCCTGACGGCCTGCCTGCCGATCGCGGCGAACGCCTTTGTGATGTCAGACCATTATGGCGGCTATGCCGGACGCACCGCCTCGGCCGTCTTTATCACCACCATCATCGCCAGCCTCACCGTGCCGGTTACGCTGTATCTGATCTTCCAGCTTCCCTGACGGGTGGCCAACTGCCAGCCGGCAGTCAGTCAGCCGGCAATCAGTCAGCCGGCAGCGTGTCATCGTAGCCGGGCACGGCGGCGCCAAAATCCTTCATCCAGGACACCAGCTGCGGGGCATGATCGCGCCAGTCGACCTGCTTGCGGAAATCGAGATAATCAAGAAGACATGCCAGTCCGATCTCACCAAGGTCGGGCATCGCACCGTTTGCGTAGGCATCGTCACCGATACTGGCAAGGCCGCGAATGATCCTGTCACGCTGTGTCTGGAGAACAGTTTCCACCTGCATGCCTTCCGGCCGGAAGCGCGCCTCATAGACCACAAGAAGCGCCGCATCCATGATGCCGTCCATCTTGGCGGCACGCGTCAGCACCTCGAAGCGCGCGTCTCCCGACGTCGGCAACAGCTTGCCACCCCCGGCCAGCGAATCCAGATATTCGACGATCACGCGGCTGTCATAGAGGGTATGCCCGTCAGTCACCAGCGCCGGAATCTTGCCAAGCGGATTGACCGTGCGAATCTCGTCATCAGGATCACCTGTGTTCGTCGGGCGCACGGTGATCCGGTCCGCCATTCCAAGACAGTGGGCGGCGAGCTTGACCTTGCGGCCGAATGGCGAGGCGGGGGCGGAATAGAGGATCATCTTCAGGTCCTTTCATGTGCAGCAGAAGCAGTCTGACGATAGCCGCAGCCTTCGGCTGCTACAACCGCAAGAAAAGCGTCTGCAGTTTCATCATTCAACTTGTCGCCAGCGTCCGAAGGGCGCATCGTCTGCCGGTATTTTTTGCTGAGCTCCAAGGACTGACACGTGGCGGCTTCTTCGCAAACACGGCTCGGCATCATCTGCGCGATCATTGCCTCGATCTCGTTCTCGATCAATGACGCCAGCATCAAATTTATCAGCGGAGGCTACCCGCTTCACGAGGTCGTGACCTTCCGGGCCGGCATCTCGCTGATCATCAGCCTTGCCATACTTGTGCCAATGGAAGGAAGCTACCGCAGGCTGCGGACGGCGAAGCTGCCGCTCCATCTTCTGCGCGGTCTGCTGGTTGTCGGGGCCAACTCCTTTTTCTTTCTTGGCCTTGCGGTCATGCCGCTGTCGGATGCGACGGCGCTGTTCTTCATCGCCCCCGTCGTCATCACCATGTTCTCGGTGATCTTCCTCGGCGAGAAAGTCGGAAAATTCCGCTGGTCGGCGACTGCCATCGGCCTGATCGGTGCGGTGATCATGCTTCGCCCGACCTCGGCCAGCTTCCAGCCGGTGGCGATCCTGCCGCTAATGGCGGCGATCTGCTATGCCGGCATCCATATGCTGTCGCGGCGCATGGGCGGAACCGAATCTGCCAGCACGCTGTCAGTCTATATTCAGGCCGTGTTCCTCGTGGTCGGGCTGTTCATGGGCCTGACCTTTGGCGACGGCCGGTTCGCGCCAGGCGACGGACGGTCTCTGGATTTTCTCCTAAGGGCGTGGGTCATGCCGCCACCATCGGATTATCCAGTGCTGCTGATCATCGGGCTCAGCAGCGCGATCGGCGGTTACTGCGTCAGCCAGGCCTACCGGGTTTGCGAGGCCGCGGTCATCGCGCCGTTCGAATATACGGCGCTGATCATGTCGATTGTCTGGGGCTTCACCATTTTCGGCAGCTGGCCCGATTATGTGGCCTGGACCGGCACCGGGCTGATCCTCGCCAGCGGTCTTGTCGTCTTCTGGCGCGAAGCTGTGCTGAACCGCCGCCGCACATCAAATGCATTCCGCCAGCGCTGAGCCGGGTTGACGCCGGCAGGCGCATGTAAGAGCGTTGGGGACAACATCGTTTCCGGAGGACAAAAAGATGAGCAAGGGTTACTGGCTGGCGATCTATCGCACGATCCACGATCAGGACCAGTTGGCCGAATATGCCAAGAAAGCGACTGTGGCGATTGCCGAACATGGCGGCAATTTCCTGTCGCGCGGCATGCCGGAGGCGATGCTGGAAGGTGACGAAGCCACGCGCACCGTGTTGATTGAATTTCCCAGCGCTGCAGCCGCCATCGACGCCTATAACAGCGATTCCTACAAGGATGCGCTGGCGACGCTTGGCGATGCCGCCGACCGTGATATCAGGGTGCTGAACGGCCTGTAAGCTGCCGGCCGGCGCTGTACCGGCTAGCTTGCCAGTTCGGCGCGGTGCGCCTCGACCATCTCGGCCATGCTGGTGAAGCGGAAATCATAATGCGGCATGTCACCGGGATGCATGGTGGCGCCAAACCCCTCATCGGCATGCCGGCGGTATATCCAACAATTTTTCAGACCGTGCCGGTTGGCAGGTGCATGATCGTGGAACATGCTTTCGGCCGTGTGCAGGATGTCGCTGCTGCCGATACCGCGGGTTGCCAGCTTTTCCAGCATATATTCGAAATTGGCGGCTGCAGGCTTGTAGCTGCCGACATCTTCAGCGGTGTAGATACCGTCGAACTCGACGCCAAGTTTGGCATGGCTGTGCGCAAAGCTGGCATTATCGACGTTCGAGAGGATGACAAGCTGATAATGCTCTTTCAGATAGGCCAGAGCCTCGGCTGAATCAGGGAATGCCGGCCAATGCTCGACCGACATGCCATAGGTCATCGCTTCGTCCCAGCTGACCGATATGTTCCATGCCTCTGCGATACGGCGATAGACGCAGGCAAGAAGGTCATCATAGCGCTTTGACGGTGTCTGGAGTTGCTGTGACGACTCGTGGTGGGCATGCGCCTCGAGGATGGCGTTACGTTCCGGTGCGCTGCCGTCGCGCGCCGCAATTCGCTCCGTCAGCGGGCGCAACCCCTCGACCATGCCGGTCTCCCAGTCGATGAGGGTTCCATAACAGTCGAATGTCAGAACACTTAAATCTGAGAGCTTCATCATATCCTCGAACCGAATGCAGGGGGTTGTTGTAGTCCCGGTGGCATGCGGCCACCAGTCCAAAATAATGGTATAGACCTACCTAGAGTGAAAGGTGCGGGCCGTCGCGGTCGGACACGGACAGTGGCGCAAAGGCCGCCGGATTTTCACCGTCGCCATAAAGCTCATCCACAATGCCGGGCACTGTCGCAAATCGCATGACGAGGCCCCGCGCCATTTTCTCCAGCGTAGCTGTGCTATAGCGGCTCGCCTCACCTCTTGCCGCCTGCTCCTCAACCAGCAGCACAAGGCTGCCATCAGCCACCTGCATCGCCACGCGAACACCTTTCAATGCGGCTTTGTTCAACGGGTTGGCGATCCGTTGCTGAACCAGCAGAAGATACTCTGCCATCGGCGATGTCAGCAGTGAACTAACTGTCATCTTGTCGGCACAGCTGATGCCAAAAATGTGATCGAACTGGTCATGATCGACATGAAAGGTGTGGCCTTCTGGAAGGCGGCTTCGGTCAGTGTCGATGCTGATTGCTCCGGCAGCGGGTTTCGGCAGGCTTATGCGCCCTACGACGAGATCGCGCTGGCTTGTGGCTCGGCGCGACCCGGTCGCCTTCTGCGCGCATGCACTGAACAGTCTGATCCGGCATCCGCGGTAG
>JAKMFG010000030.1 GCA_022425565.1 Alphaproteobacteria bacterium | reverse complement strand
GGGCTAGAGAGCCGCCCTCTCACCACCAGCCCTCACCACTTGATCGTGATGTCGATCTGGTCGGCCGCCACGCCGAAGCGCGCGGCGAGTCCCGCCTTTGCCTCTTCGATGCTGATTCCGGGGCCATTCCCGGGGCCATTCCCGGACTGGAACAGGGCCGCAAGCTCGTCCCGCGCCGGCGCGGCGTCGCCAAGGGCGCTTCCGGAGCGCACCAGCTCGGCGGCATAGGCCGATCTTTCCTGCGCCGAGGCTGGGACAAGCGGTGTGAAATCCAGCTCGCCGAACCCGCCGATGCCGAGCTTTTCCAGCACCTCATCCTCACGAAGATAGATCGTCGGATTGCGCCAGAACGGCATGAATGAAGGGATGTCGATCATGCAGACATCGGACATTCGCACCAGCTTGCGGTTCGGCATTTCCCACTGGTCACCGAAATAGAACAGCGGGTCGCCCTCCTGCACCGGCTCCACCCCGGCGATACGGCCGATCAGGAAGGCAGCGTTGTCACGCGCCGCTGCATTGCCATGGGCAAAAGGAAGCTGCGCCGCGCCATTGAAGACACAGACGACATAACGGCAGCTTTCCAGAAGCAGATCCGTATTGAGCCGCCATTTCGCCGTGCCGCCGAGCATGCGGATGTCTTCCGGGCCATGCCCGGTGAAAACACACAGCACTTTCTTTTGCGAGTCCATATAGTTTAGATATAGTATTTTTATAGTTTAAACTATCAAAAACTATATAAATCGGGTTTTCTTACAGAACATCAGCCACCAAGAATGCTTGACCGGCCTGCCCGCGCTGCCTATTCTCCGGCCGCTGTCAGATGGCCGGACGGCTGCTGCCCAAGCCCTTGCGGTGCGGGGAGAGGAAAGTCCGGGCTCCACAGGATCAGGAAGCCGGGTAACGCCCGGCGGGGGCGACCCCAGGGAAAGTGCCACAGAAAACAGACCGCCGGCCCCGGCAACGGACCGCCGGCAAGGGTGAAAAGGTGCGGTAAGAGCGCACCGCCGGACCGGCAACGGGACGGGCATGGTAAACCCCATCCGGAGCAAGACCATGTAGGGACACGCGTCGCCTTGCGCGACAGGTGCGATCCTGCACCGATGTCCGGGTAGGTTGCTCGACGTTGCCGGCAACGGCCGCGCTAGATGAATAGCCGTCACCGGGAAACCGGGACAGAACCCGGCTTACAGGCCATCTGACAGCCAATCCCCGAACGCAGCGCTACACGGCTACAACTGCCTGGCCATAGCCATTGCATATAATAACGGCTGAAGAGCTCTACCGGGCCACACGAAGCCGCCCATCCGCCTGTCGTGAGGCCAAGGCGCGGCAGCGAGGCCACCACCATCCCTTAGATCACGTCGTGTCACAATCCAGTGATATAAATATGAACAAAAACAGAACGAAAGAGCGTTTTTAACGGTTTTTCAGAGTGTTATGGCGTGCAGCTATTGCAATCAATTAACTTATTGGAAACATTGAACATTTCCCATGAAAATTCAGCCTGAACCCATTGACGGCCAATATTTCCCATGATATCCCAAATAATCCCAGATCAGGCATTTTGGGAAGGTTGCCACCAATGGTGGTCGCGCAACCGGCCAAAACCAGGCCCTGGCCAGGCAAACCTCACCGGGGGCCCACAGGGCTTACATAGAGGTATCAAGGGGAATTCGGCGCGTGGATCTGTTTCTGTCCACATTCGAGAACCGCATCGACAAGAAGGGTCGGCTTTCCGTGCCGGCGCCCTTCCGCGCGGTGCTGGAACGCCGCCGCGATCCGCTCTACCTGTTCAAGTCGCTGACCGAACCCTGCCTTGAAGGCTGCGGGCCCGAGCGCATCGGCCAGATCGTCGACGCGATTGAGTCCATGGACAGCCTTTCGGCCGAGGTCGCCACACTGCAGACCATGCTGTCGAGCGCGCAGGAGATGAAGCTGGATGGCGAGGGCCGGATGATGCTGTCCGGTGATTTCATCGATTTTGCCGAGCTCGACGACATGGCGCTGTTCGCCGGCATCGGGCGCTCGTTCCAGATCTGGCTTCCCGCCCGCTACCGCGAGCGCGAGACCGCTGCGCGCAGCCGCGCCAAGACAGACGGTCTGCCGAGCCTGAGGCTTGGCGGCGCGTACCGTCCGCCAGGCGACACCGACGGGAGGAGCTGATGACGGCGGCGCACCTCCAGCATCAGGCCCTACATACGCCGGTGCTGCTGCGCGAAGTTGTCACTGCACTGGCCCCGACCGACGGCGGCACCTATCTCGACGCCACATTCGGAAATGGCGGCTATACCACAGCTATCCTCGAAGCCGCCGCCTGCGCCGTCATCGCCATCGACCGCGATCCTGACGCCATTGCCCGCGGCGCCGAGCTTGCCGACACATATAATGGTCGGCTGACACTGCATGAGGGTGTATTCTCCGAGATGCAGTCCCTTGCCGGATCAGAGATCGGCCTTGACGGGATTGCCTTTGATCTTGGCGTCTGTTCGACCCAGATCGACCAGCCGGAGCG
>JAKMFG010000114.1 GCA_022425565.1 Alphaproteobacteria bacterium | reverse complement strand
CCAGTGTATCGGGCCCCTGTGCGCTCGACCCCATGACAAGGCGAAGCGCGTGATGCAGGTCATCAAACAGGCTGTCGGCTTCGGTAAGCCGCGCCGCCCGGTCTGGCGCGAGATGCCCGGCCGCTTCAAGCCTTTCAACTATTTCGCCTGTGCTCTGACCACCGCCTTTGAACAGGTCGGCATGTACAAGGCGAAGCCCCCGCATCAGAAGATCGATCTCGCCAATCCCGCCAGGTTGTTTTCGAAGCTGCCAGGCAGGCGCGTCGCCATAGCTGGTGCGCATACGTTGCCGCATGTCATTGAGGGCCTTTGCCATGTTGTCGGCAGGAACCGGTGCGGCGAGAATCTCGGTTGCCATCTCGGTCACTTTGTCGGTCAGCGTCGATTCCGGTGTCACAACCCGTGCCTTCGACAGTGCCAGCTTTTCCCACAGCCATGCTTCGTCGCGGTAGTAATCCGTCAGCCTGTCCAGCCGCGGTGCAAACGCGCCTTTTTCGCCATCAGGGCGGAGCCGTGTATCGATGCTGAACAGTACGCCTTCGCCGGTGGCGCCGCCGAGCCAGCTTGCCATGGTCTGAGCCAGCCGGGTGAAATAGCTGGTGGCGCCAAGTGCACCGCCGCCGCCCTGTCGTCCGGCCGACGCCTCTTCATTCGGCGCATCCCAGACAAAGACAAGATCGAGGTCGGATGTGGCGGTGAGGTCGCGCTGGCCGAGCCTGCCCATGGCGAGGACCAGAATATTCCCCTCGATTGTGCCGTGGCGGCGTTCCATGTCGGTGCGCGCAAGATCACGGACGACACGGATCACCGCCTCGGCCCCGTCGGATAGTGCGCGTCCCACCGTGCCGCGGTCGGCAACCCCGCTCAGCCCCTGCACCTCGGCCCGGAATCTGCGCTCGCGCGTCTTTCTTGTGATGATTTCCAGCGCGCTCTCGACCGGCATGTCACTGATGCTGTCCCTCAGGTCGGCCTCGAAACTGTCGGCATTCGACAGCGGCGCGAAGAAATCACGGAACAACACAAGATCGAATAGCATCGGATGACTTCGGAGCGTCGCTCCAAGCCTTGGTGACAGCACCAGAATATCGCCGAGAAGGCGCGTCAGGTCGCGGTTATGGTCAAGCAGCGAGAAGATCTGCACGCTTGCCGGCAGCCCTTCGACAAAGCCGGCAAAGGCGGCGAAGGCGGCATCTGGATCAGCCGCCGAGGAAAGATGCGCGATCATTGGCGGGATGATCCGGCCCAGAAGCGCGCGCGACCGCTCGCCGCGTGTTGCGGCTATCCGCCCAGCGGTCCAGCCTGACAGGATGGCGGCAATGTCTGCAGGCCGGGAAAAGCCGCGCCCCTCCAGCCATGCCGACAATCGGTCACTGTCTTCCAGCGGTGGTGAGTCCGCCCCGTCACCATCATCCTCGACCTCGACCTCGCCCTTGCCCTCGCCCTCGTCCTTGTAGGCGAACAGCCTGTGCGTCGTGTTGGCGCCAACCTGTGCCAGAACCGCCTCAAGTGCCTGCAGAAACGGCTGGTCACCCTCGTGCCCCATGAAGCTGGCTGCTTCGGCGATGCCGTCCATTGTCCGCGGCAGGGAATGTGTCTGCGCATCGGCCATCATCTGCAGCCTGTGCTCGGCGCGTCGAAGCTCGAGATAGAGCGAGGACAGGTGGTCGCGCTGTGCCTCGCTGATCCATTGCTCGGTCGCCAGTGCCGCCAGTGCGGGAAGCGTGCTGCCATCACGCAGCGTTTCCACGCGGCCGCCGCCGACAAGCTGCAACACATGTGTCAGGAACTCGATGCTGCGAATGCCGTTCGCACCGGTCTTCAGATTAAAGCCTTCCCAGCCCGTTGCTAAAGTCGGCCGGCGCAACATGACTTTCATGTCGTCCATTACCGTGTAATCAAGGGTTCTTCGCCAGACAAAGGGCTGGATATCGGCCAGAAACTGCTCGCCCATGGCAATGTCGCCCGCGACCGGACGGGCGCGGATGAAGGCGGCACGCTCCCATGTCCTGGCAATCGATTCATAATAGCCCAGCGCCGCCTCGCGCTGGATGCTGACAGCGGTGGCCCCGGGATCAGGCCGAAGCCGCAAATCGACCCGCCAGCCGATGCCGTCGCCGGTCGAGGTGGAGAGCAGGCGCACAAGGTCACGGGTCATGCCGACATAGGTGGCCTGGCTGGTCTCGGGATCGGTCAACGGATTGTCGATCGGATCGTGAAGCAGGATCAGATCGATGTCCGAGGAATAGTTCAGCTCGGCGGCTCCGAGCTTGCCAAGTGCCAGCACAACCCATCCGCATCCCGCCATGCCGGGTGTCGTGATCACCGTCTCGTCGGCGATCTGGCCACGCCGCGCCGCCCTTCTGAACAGATATGTCACGGTCGCACGAAGCGCGCTTTCTGCGGCATTGCTCAACCAGACCATCTGTGTTTCGACCGGTGCGGTCCCGGCCATATCGGCAAGGGCGACGGCAAGCGCGCTTTGCTTGCGAAGCCGCCGGATCGCCTTGATCATTGCGTCATCGTCGCAGACTTCGAATGCTTGTGCCTCAAGGTCTGCCATGGCCGCGGCGACCACATCGCCGCCACCGCTGGACAGGATATCCGTGATGATATGCGGATGCGCGCGCGCCAGCCCCTGAAGGTGGCGCGAATGGGCGAAAATAGCGGCGATTTGCGCGGCGTCGAGCTTGCTGCCGTCAGGCACATGGCCGCCAGCCCATTCTGTCAGTTCGGGCATGATGCCGGCATGCGCATCCAGCGCGCGCGCCGGGCCGGCAACAAGCCTGTCTGACGGTGGCTGGTCGGGTGATGAATGGTCTGTGGCCGTTCTGGTCATGAGAGAATCATAATCAATGAAATCCCGGCGTCCAAATCCTTGATTCGCGGCCTAGGCCAGCAGAATCCGGCCGCCGTCGCGGATGCGCCGCATCGCCCGCTGCATCCGCAAGGTCAGGATCAGCGACGCCACGCTAAGCCCGAGCAGCAGTCCTCCCCAGACGCCGGTTGGGCCGAGGCCAAATAAAAACCCGGCAAGCGCGCCGACAGCGACACCCGAAATCCAGAAACTGCAGATGGCGACGATGGCAGGTATGCGGGTGTCGTTCACCCCGCGAAGGATCGACATGGCAATCGCCTGTACCCCGTCAGGAATCTGGAACAGTGCCGTCAGCAGCAGCATCGGCAGGGCGAGGGCCATCACCTCGGCAAACATGGCGTCCTCGCCGGTCAGAAACAGCCCGATCAGGAATTCCGGCCAGATCAGCAGGATCACCATGGTCGCGGCGGTCGCGACGACACCGATCCAGAAGGTGGCGCCTGCACTTCGCGACAGGTTGGCGCGGTCGGCAGCGCCAGCGAAATTGCCGACCCTGACAGTGCTCGCCTGGGCGATGGCGATGGGTATCATGAAGGTGACGGCCGCGATCTGATTGGCAATTGCTGCGGCGGCCAGTGCCGCCGTGCCGAACAGCCCGATCAGGAAAGTGACCGCGATGAACATGCCGGCCTCGGCGACGATGGTCAGTCCGATCGGGACACCGATGCTAAGCAGCCGTGCCGTCACTGCCCAGTCCATCACCCACAGCCGCTGGAATGGCTTGCTGTCACGGAAAGGTTGGGTCATTGCGATATAGGCGATAAGGCCAGCACAGAGCAGCACATAGACGATGGTCGTCGCCAGCGCGATGCCTGCAAGCCCCATCGCCGGAAATGGTCCGATCCCGGACACGAAGGCTTCGTTCAGCGCCACATTTGCAGCCAGGGCAATGATCAGCGCGATAACTTGTGGCATAGGGCGTTGATGCGAGATCAGGAACTGCCGCAGCACGACAGACAGGAACATGAAAGGCAGGCCGAAGCTCGACCATAACAGGAAGGGCTGGCCGGTCGCTGCCAGCTCGGGATCCTGCCCCAGCAACACCAGGACCTGCTCGCCGAACAGCAGCAACGGGGCTGTGACCAGTCCGAGCGCAACCGCGATCACCATGCCCTGGCGAAAGGCACGCCGCACCTGTCGTTTGTCGCCGGCACCAATTCCCTGTGCGACAAGGGGGCCGACGGCCAGCGAGATGCCAAGCGCCAGGAAGAAGAAGGGCTGGTAATAACGCGAGGCGAGGGCGCCGGCGGCAAGGCTTGAGCTGTCTATCGACCCCATGGCGATGGTGTCGCTTGTCCAGATGCCGATGGTTGCCAGCTGGCCAATCATCAGTGGTCCGGCAAGCCGCATGTTCTGGCGAATATGCTCGCGCCAGCTTATCGCAGTGCTGTCCATGGAACCCTTTCGGTCACCGGCGCCAAACCGGACGGCGCAATGACGTCATGTCAAAACCCTTCCGATTGTGGTATCGCGTAGAGCATTCGGGTGCAAGCAGATCGGCGACCGCCTCTGGTCGCTGCACAGGACAGTGTGACACGAAGACGTTATGACACGCAGACAGGCAGGAAAATCAGGCGGCGGCAAGACGCCGACACGCGGTTCGTCAGGGCGGAGTTACCGCAGCGATGCAGGACTCACGCGCCAGCCGAAGAAGATGCGTGGTCGCAAGCCGTCGTCCCAGCGCTGGCTGACGCGCCAGCTGAATGACCCCTTTGTGGCAGAGGCGAAATCCCGCGGCTTCCGGTCCCGTGCGGCCTTGAAGCTGGAGCAGATAGATGACCGCTACAAGCTGCTGAAGCCCGGCATGGCGATCGTCGATCTGGGATGTGCGCCCGGTGGCTGGCTGCAGATTGTTGCGGATCGCTGCAAACTTGGCAGCAGCGGCGCAAAACTTGTCGGGATTGATCTTCTGGAAACGGATGTTCTGGATGGTGTCGAGATCTTCGTCGGCGATATGACCGAGCCTGAAATGCTGGACCGGGTCCGCACGGCTGTTGGCGGGCGCGCACATGGTGTGATGAGTGATCTGGCCGCCGCCACGACCGGGCACCGGCCGACCGACCACCTGCGGACAACAGCGCTTCTCGAGGCGGCGTTGGACTTCGCGCTGGAAGTGCTGATCGAGGACGGGTTCTTCATCGCGAAATGTTTCCGCGGTGGTGCTGAGAGAAGCGTTCTTGAAATCCTGCAGGCCAATTTCACCACGGTGCGTCATGTGAAGCCGGCGGCGAGCCGGCAGGAATCCGTCGAGAGCTATGTGCTTGCCACAGGCTTTCACGGGCGTGGTGGCTGGACCGTTGAAAGGGCTGACGAGGATGATGACACCACCCCACTCCAGGAGGGTGGTTTTTCCCCTATTTAGGGGCTGTCATTCTGCAGAGCCCTAAGATATAGTGGCGCGCCACCGGACATGCGGAAGGCGACCCTATGAAAATTCGCGAAGCCCTGACATTCGATGATGTGCTCCTCGAGCCGTCACGCTCGGCCGTATTGCCTGCCGAAACCAATGTTGCGACGCGGCTTACAAGGTCGATTTCCCTGAACATTCCGCTTATTTCCGCGGCAATGGACACGGTGACTGAACACAGGCTGGCCATCGCCATGGCACAGGCCGGCGGCATTGGTGTCATTCACAAGAACATGAGCATCGAATCGCAGGCCGCTGAAATCAGCCGCGTAAAGAAATTTGAGTCCGGCATGGTGGTGAACCCGCTTACCATCACGCCCGAGCGCACGCTTGGCGAGGCGCTGGAACTGATGAAGTCGTACCAGATCAGCGGCATCCCCGTGGTCGATGGCGAGGGTAAGCCGCCGCACCGGCTTGTCGGCATTCTGACCAACCGTGACGTGCGTTTTGCCAGCGACCTGAACCAGAAGGTCTGGGACCTGATGACCCGCGAGGTGATCACCATCGGCGAGAGCGCGACGCAGGAGGATGCCAAGCGGCTGCTTCATGAGCATCGCATTGAGAAAATTGTCGTTGTCGATGGCAAGCAACGCTGTATCGGGCTGATTACGGTCAAGGATATCGAAAAGGCCAAGAACCATCCCATGGCGGCAAAAGACAATGCCGGCCGCCTGCTGGTCGCCGCGGCGACAGGGGCCGGGCCAGAAGGACAGGAGCGCGCCGAGGCGCTGATCGAGGCTGGTGCCGACGTCGTCGTCGTGGATACGGCGCACGGCCATTCTGAAGGTGTTCTTGGTGCCGTCGGCAAGATCCGCAAACTAGCGAATGAGGTGCAGGTGATCGGCGGCAATGTCGCCACTGCCGATGGGGCCAAGGCGCTGATCGACGCCGGCGCCGATGCGGTCAAGGTCGGCATCGGGCCGGGATCGATCTGCACCACCCGCATGGTTGCCGGTGTCGGCGTGCCGCAGCTGACCGCGATCATGGACGCCGCCGAGGCATGCCATGCCGAAAATGTGCCCGTGATTGCCGATGGCGGCATCAAATATTCGGGCGATCTTGCCAAAGCGCTTGCCGCCGGCGGCGACTGCGCGATGATCGGCTCGCTTCTGGCCAGCACCGACGAGACGCCCGGCGAGGTCTTTCTTCATCAGGGGCGCTCCTACAAGGCCTATCGCGGGATGGGATCGACAGGCGCAATGGCGCGCGGCTCGGCCGATCGCTATTTTCAGGCCGAGGTCTCGCAGCCGCTGAAACTCGTTCCCGAGGGGATCGAGGGGCAGGTTCCCTATAAGGGGCCGGTCGAAAATGTATTGCATCAACTGATGGGCGGTGTCCGCGCCGCCATGGGCTATACCGGCAACGCCACCATCGCCGACCTGCAGGCGAATGTGAAATTCCTGCGGATTACCGGCGCCGGCCTTTCCGAAAGCCATGTCCATGATGTAACCATCACCCGCGAAGAGCCGAATTACCGTCCGCGCGTCTGATTGTTTCCGGAGTTTCCCTGCGCATGACCCCAGCAGCCCGCATCGCCGCTGTTATAGAAATCCTTTCCGAATTGCCGCCCGGCGAGATTGCGTCGGTGTCGGCCGGCGCCGCGCTGCGTCGCGGGTTGCAGGCGCGCCGCTATGCCGGGTCGAGCGACAGGCAGGCCATCAGCGCGCTGTTCTGGGGCGTTCACCGGTCGCTGGCGCGGCTTGGCTGGCATCTTGGCGAACTTGGCCAGGAAGCGACTGGCCGCGCGCTGGTTCTGGCTGGGCTTTGCCTTGGTGATGGCAAGCCTGCGGATGAGGTCAAGGCACTGTTTGCTAGCGGCGGGAAGCATGCGCCGCCAGCGCTGAGCGATGAAGAGGCCTTGTTCATTGACCAGCTGGAAGGACGCGAGCTCGACGATGCCGGCATGCCGCGCGCCACGCGCCTCGAATGGCCGGAGGCGCTGCTTGCCGATGCCGAGGCGGCGCTTGGCGATGCCACGGATGACGAGCTTGTGGCGATGCGCGGCGAGGCCGGTGCCGATATCCGCCTCAACCCGCTGAAAATCAGCAACCGGCACAAGCTGCGTGACAAGCTGGCCGGGCGCGGGATGGCCTGCCACCTGACAAAGCTGTCACCGCTGGGTATCCGTATGACAAAGCGCGTGCGTACCGACGACACGCAGGAATTCCGCAACGGGCTGTTCGAAATTCAGGACGAGGCGTCCCAGATTGCGGCGCTGCTCTGTGATGCGCGGCCCGGCATGCAGGTTGCCGACATCTGCGCGGGTGCGGCCGGCAAGTCGCTGGTGATGGCAGCGGCGATGGAAAACCGTGGACGGATCGTCGCGCTGGACACCTACCCCGAGCGGCTGGAGCGCGGGGCGGTTCGCATTCGCCGTGCGGGCATCCATAATATCGAGCGCGTGGCGGTGTCGGGTGACTGGGGCGTAAAACGCTATCGCGGCAAATTTGACCGGGTGGTGATCGACGCGCCCTGTACCGGCTCTGGCACCTGGCGCCGATCAGTCGATGCGCGCTGGCGGTGTGATGAAGATGTGCTGGCGAATGTCCGCGGACAGCAGGCGGCGCTTCTTGATCGTGGCCGCGCCATGGTCGCGCCGGGCGGGCGCATCGTCTATATCACCTGCTCGCTTCTGCACAGCGAGGGCGAAGCGCAGGTCGAACGCATTCTGGCCGAGGCGCCGGAACTGGAAATCGCTGAAATCAGCGATATCTGGCAGGATGTCATTGGCGGTGATAATTGTCCGCAGACACAGGGCGGCATGCTGCGGCTGCTTCCCGGGCGCGATGGCACCGACGGATTTTTCATGGCCGTGCTGCAGTCGCGGCTGCGGTAACAGGCGACTGGACATAACTGGGCATTAGGACAGGGAATTGGAAACGGCATGAATGATTCGGTTCTGATCATCGATTTCGGCTCGCAGGTGACACAGCTCATCGCAAGGCGCCTTCGCGAGGCCGGCGTCTATACCGAAATCCTGCCCTGCACAACCGATCCGGCAAAGATCACCGCTGCCGCGCCGCGCGGGATCATCCTGTCGGGCGGGCCGAATTCTGTGGCGATGGCGGACACGCCGCGCGCCCCGCAGCAGGTGTTCGACCTTGCTGTGCCGGTTCTCGGCATCTGTTATGGCCAGCAGACCATGTGCCAGCAGCTTGGCGGGCGGGTCGAGCCCGGCACCAGCCGCGAGTTCGGCCGCGCCACCCTTGAGATCGGCGAGAGCTGCGCCCTGTTTGAGGGGCTGTGGCCAGCCGGTGTGACCCGCACCGTCTGGATGAGCCATGGCGATCATGTCGCCGAGCTGCCGCCCGGGTTCCGGGTTGTCGCCACATCTTCTGGCGCGCCCTTTGCCGCCGTTGCGGATGACGCAAGCCGCTATTACGGCGTGCAGTTCCATCCCGAGGTGGTCCATACCGAGGATGGCGGCGCACTGCTGTCGCGCTTCGCGCTGGGGGTCTGCGGCTGTTCGGGAAGCTGGTCGATGACCGCATACCGCGCTCGTGCCATCGAGGCGATCCGTGCGCAGGTGGGAGACGGCAAGGTCATCTGCGGGCTGTCGGGCGGGGTGGATTCCTCGGTGGCGGCAGTGCTGATCCATGAAGCGATCGGCGAGCAGCTGACCTGTGTCTTTGTCGATCACGGCCTGCTGCGGGCCGGCGAGGCGGAAGAGGTGCTGGCGCTGTTCGGCGGGCATTACAACATTCCGCTGATCCACCGCGATGCCTCGGACCTGTTCCTCGGGCAGCTGGACGGCGTGTCAGACCCGGAACAGAAGCGCAAGATCATCGGCGCCAGTTTCATCGAAGTCTTCGAGGAGGAGGCAAAGAAGATCGAGGGCGCGGCCTTCCTGGCACAGGGCACCCTCTATCCTGATGTCATCGAAAGCATTTCGGCCGCCGGCGGCGACGCGGTGACGATCAAGTCGCATCACAATGTCGGCGGGCTGCCGGAGAAGATGGCGCTCAGCCTTGTCGAGCCGCTGCGCGAGCTGTTCAAGGACGAGGTGCGCGATCTGGGGCGTGAGCTCGGCCTTCCGGAAAGCCTTGTCGGGCGGCATCCGTTCCCGGGGCCGGGACTCGCGATCCGCGTGCCCGGCGAAATCACGGTGGAGAAACTGGATATCCTGCGCGCTGCAGATGCCGTCTATCTCGATGCCATCCGCAAGGCCGGCCTCTATGACGAGATCTGGCAGGCCTTTGCGGTGCTGCTGCCGGTTCGCACTGTCGGGGTAATGGGTGATGCACGCTCATATGAATATGTCTGCGCGCTGCGGGCGGTGACCTCCAGCGACGGTATGACGGCCGACAGCTATGCCTTCAGCCACGAGTTCCTGTCGCATGTGGCGACCCGCATCGTGAACGAGGTGAAGGGCGTCAACCGCGTGGTCTATGACGTAACGTCGAAACCGCCGGGCACCATCGAGTGGGAGTAATTCAACTAACTTCCATTAATCCTAAGAAGGTCATCAAAGTATGGGCGCAGGAATGTCAAATGAAGCTCGTAAAAACCAAACAATGATGCGTTATTGCGTGTTTATGATTGGGATAGCCGACAGGCACTGATTTTGGCTGTCCCCGTATCATTAATGACGGCTTATTTTGCGCAACTTTTGTTCAACAATGCCCTTAACCGTCACATCAAAAACTGTGTGCTGGTTGGCGCCGCTGCGATACTTGTTTTTCAGATAGGTCTGTTGGCAAAGGCGTCGTTGTATAAATTGAATAGACAAGTTTTTGTGGCGAAATTG
>JAKMFG010000070.1 GCA_022425565.1 Alphaproteobacteria bacterium | reverse complement strand
AATGCCGATGATCCCGATGATGATCCAGGTCTGCGGCAGATAGAGCCAGTAACTCAGCGAAAAATAGACATCACTCATTTTTTCTTGCCGTCCGGGCTGCTTCCCAAAGTTTCGATGAGGGTCGAGGCGGCGCCGATCACACCAGTGACGTCTGTCGGCAGGATGAGCGTCTTTGCACTATCCGACGAGGCCAGCGCACCGATGGCGTCGATCTGCCGTTTGGCGACTTCGAAGTCGATCGCCGGCTTGCCGTTTTTGGCGATGGCGTCCGCCAGCATTCGGGTCTGCTCGGCTTCCGCCTCGGCCTGAATGCGAACCGCATAGGCATCGGCGTCGGCCGCAACCTTGACCGCCTCTGCTTCTTTTTTCGCCTTGAACAGCTCGGCCTCGGCCTTCAGCTCGATGGAGCGTTTCTCACCCTCGGCTTCGGCAATGGTGGCACGGCGTTTTCGCTCGGCATTCAGCTGCTGGCGCTGGGCTTCCTTTGTGGCGTCGTCGACGATCACATCGGTAATCTCGGTACGGGTGATCTCGATCCCCCAGACTTCGGCGGCGGAATGGAGGTTATGAGCGATCTCCTGGTTCATCGCCTCGCGGCTCGACTGCAGCTCGTCCAGCTCCAGCTTGCCTGCTGCCGAACGGACAATGGAGGAGGAGGCGGTAACAAGCGCGTCATTCACGTTCCGGATCCGGTAGACGGAGCGCGCGGCCTCGGTCACGCGGAAGAACACACGGGTCTCCAGCGTCACCTCGACATTGTCCTTGGTGATGACCGAGATACGCTGCTCGTCAAGCTGGCGTTCCAGGATGCTGACCCGATGCGCCACCCGGTCAAGGATAGGAATGATCAGCGACAGGCCGGCATTCAGGGTGCGGGCATATTTGCCGAATCTCTCGATCACGAAAACTTCTGACTGCGGGACGACCTTGATCCCGAGTCGCAGGACTGCGATGACCAGAATGACGACAAGAATGGCAATGCTGAGATCAGCGGCGAAGAAGGCTTCCATTTCAGCTGTGTCCCTTTTTTGGCAGGGGGTGTGGCACTGGTATCGCGAAGCACGAAACAGTTGGCTGTACTGTACCACAAAACATGATTTGACGCATTACAGGTTGGGCCCCGATCACGGCTCAGAAGATATAGTCGATGATGCCGTAGCCATAGAGCGCCAGAAAAATGAGGTTCACCCACTTCAGCTGGCGTTCGGTATGAAGCCAGGCGCAATAGGCCCAGATGAGGCAGAAGGGAAGGCCGATAAACATCGTCCACGGGTACCAGTCACGAATGATGGCAATGGTGCTGAGGATGCCGAGTCCAAGGGCTACCCATTTCAGCTGCTGTTCATATCTGGCGAGTGACATTAGTGTCATGCGCTCTCCTGTGCCGGTTGTCTGACGGCGCAGATTATGCGCATTAACCCGGTTCCGCCTGCTTGCAGACAAGGTTGGTTCTGGCAGGGTGTGAAATGGCCAATGCAAACCGTCTTCCAAAGGAAATGCCCATGATCGATATCATCGTCGCGCTGGAGGCGGAACTTGCCGGACGAAGCCTGCCACCCGGGTTCCGGGTGAACTTCTGCGGTGTCGGCAAGATCAACGCCGCTCTGGCTACAGCCGCTGTGCTGGCGCAGTCCGATTGCAACCGGGTGGTGAATTTCGGCACTGCCGGTTCTCTGCGGCCGGAGTTGGCCGGGCAGCTGCTGCGTGTGAATCGGCTGCTGCAGCGCGACATGGACGGACGGCCGCTTGCCGCGCTCGGCGATACCCCGTTCGAGGAAGGCCCGGTGGCTGGTGTGATTGATCTTGGCGGCGATGGGGTCAGCCTGTCGACCGGCGACAATTTCGTCACCGCCACGCCGGACCTTGCGAGCGACATTGTCGATATGGAGGGGTACGCCATTGCCAAGGCATGCGTCCGGGCAGATGTGTCCTTCACCTGCTGGAAGTTCGTCACCGATCTGGCTGATGAAAACGCCACCGCGAACTGGCGCGAGAATGTGGAAAAGGGCGCGGCAGCCTTCATCACCGCGCTGGAGAATGGGCTAGTCGATTAACGAAAAATTTACGTAGGCTAGTTAAATTGCTCACTTCTCATTGGAGTGCTTGAGCATGGCCCGCACGTTTATTATTAAAGCAAACAAACTACCTAATATGCCGGCAATGATGGTCCGCACCGTTCAGGCATTGGTTGAGCTTGGTGGCTCCGCCTCCATTAGTGAACTGGACGATAAAGTTTCAGAATTGGAAGGTGTCACTGAGGATGAGTTAACACTTTTGATGAACAATGACAAAAGGCCTCGCTTTAACTATTTCTGCGCGTGGACGCGGACATTTCTGAAAAAGGCAGACATAGCTACCAATTCTACTCGTGGTGTTTGGGTTTTATCCTCCAAGAAGTTCCAAGAGTTTGATTTAAAGACCGCTGAGGAAACATATAAAAAAATCAATAAACAAGAGACCTACAAGTCGAAAAAACGTGCAGAAGCAAAAAATCAAAATAGTGAAATTGAAGAAATCCTAGAGGATGAGGCGAACGAGTGGAAACAGCATTTGTTAAATGCTGTTTCTTCAATGACAGCGTCAGATTTTGAAAAACTCTCACAGAGGCTACTGCGGGAAGCGGGATTTATCCGCGTTGAGGTTCGTGGCCAAAGTGGTGATGGAGGTATTGATGGTGTTGGAATACTCAGAATG
>JAKMFG010000039.1 GCA_022425565.1 Alphaproteobacteria bacterium | reverse complement strand
ACCCGATAGTGCCTGTCTGGCAGCTTGTGCTGGTCAGGCGACGTCGCGGTCGTCGGCGGGGATCACGCCCGGCAGACCGATCCCGCGCTTGGCCAGAACAGCCGATGCGATCTGCGAGAACTCCATCATCTGACGGAAGACACCCGCAGCCGTCGCGTTGGCCATCGACACGCGCTTGTAAACTGTAACCGTCGCCTCGCCTGAACAGACGCCATATGGCACCAGAACATTGGCGATGGTGTCCTCAAGCATCAGCATCGTGATAAAGGACGAGCGTAGCGGACCGCTGCCATCGCGCGCGGTGGTGGCGTAGATCAGCGCGCTGTGGCCGTCGTCGAGAAGCTCGAACTGAACGATCGGGCCCGGATCTGCTTCGATCAGCCAGCGGCGCTGCGACATTGCCTGCACCTGATAAGGCATCGCCTCGGACGGGTTCTGGACAAGGTCGTTCATGATGGTGCTGATCTGGCTTTGCATCCGTGGCTCCGTTGGAAAATGGCGTCTGACCATCTCGTCACGGTTTTGTTACCATGCGTTAACCTACTGTTAAGAAGCTAATTTGATCGGCTGGCCGCAATTCATTCTATCGGATAATCCTTTGGCCTCGAATCAACGGGTTTCTATAGTGTTGTGATGTTCAGGCAGGCCGGATATCGTGCCGTACTCCGCGTTGGCCGTGCCCTGAAAGGATTGATTCGCGATGAATGACGCCGCCGTTTCCGTCACCGGAAAGCTTCTTTGGTCACCTGATCAGTCTGCACAAACGGCAGGCCAGGTTCCCGAATTTGCCGGGTTTGTGAACAAGCGTACCGGCACGGATTGGGGCGGCGATTTTCAGACGCTTTGGCAGTGGTCGGTGGACCAGAATGTCGAATTCTGGGACCTGTTCTGGGACTGGCACGGCGTGATCGGCGACAAGGGTGCGCGCAAAATCGAGAACAAGACCGCGATGCCGGGTGCGCGGTTCTTCCCCGACGCCTCGCTGAACTATGCCGAGAATATGCTCGCCGACGCCGATGAAAGGCTTGCCTTGTCGGCGCATGGCGAGGACGGCCGCCTGACCCGCCTGACCAGGGCCGAACTGAAAGCGCGCGTCATGCGGCTTGCCGGGTGGATGCAGACGGCGGGAATCGGCAAGGGTGACCGCGTTGCCGCCTACATCCCGAACATCCCCGAGGCGGTGATTGCGATGCTGGCCACATCGGCTGTCGGCGCCATCTTCTCGAGCTGCTCGCCCGATTTCGGCATCGGCGGGGCCAGCGACCGTTTCGGCCAGATCGAGCCGAAGCTGCTGATCGCCTGCGATGGCTATCTTTATGGCGGCAAGCGCTTTGACAGGCTGCCGATCGTTCGCGAGCTGGCAGAAGGCATGCCGTCTGTCACACACACGCTCATCGTCCCCTATCTGGACACAGCACCGGACCTGTCCGGCCTGCCACAGCCATGCCTGTTCGACGAGGCCGAAGGCGACGCACCACTTGCCGATTTCGTGCGGGTCGGGTTCAACGATCCGCTCTATATCCTTTATTCCAGCGGCACCACCGGCGCGCCCAAATGCATTGTCCACGGTGTCGGCGGCGTCACCCTGCAGCATGCCAAGGAACTGCGACTGCACAGTGACGTGCGTCCCGAAGACAGGCTGTTCTTCTTCACCACATGCGGCTGGATGATGTGGAACTGGGTCGTGTCCGGGTTGATGGTCGGCACGCCAGTGATTCTGTATGAGGGCAACCCGTTCCATCCCGGGCCGGACCGCCTGTGGCGAATGGCCGAGGCAGAAAAGCTGACCCATATGGGCGTGTCGGCAAAATATGTCGATGCGGTGCGCAATGCCGGGTATCTGCCAGGGCAGAATGTCGATCTGTCGGCGCTGCGGATGATTATGTCGACCGGATCACCACTGTCTGCCGAAGCGTTCGAATTCATCTATCGCGATGTCAGCCCATCGCTGCAGCTTTGCTCCATTTCCGGAGGCACCGACCTGATCTCGTGCTTTGTGCTGGGAACGCCGACACAGCCTGTCCATGCCGGTGAAATCCAGTCACGCGGCCTCGGCATGGCAGTGGAAATCCTTGATGATGACGGCAAGCCGGTTCGCGGTGAACAGGGCGAGCTATGCTGCCTGAAGCCGTTCCCGTCGATGCCGGTCATGTTCTGGAACGATCCGGGCGACGCAAAATACCGCGCGGCCTATTTCGAGCATTTCGAGGGCATCTGGCGACATGGTGACTGGGCGACCCTGACCGAACGCGGCGGGGTGGTCATCCACGGACGGTCTGACGCTACATTGAACCCGGGCGGCGTGCGCATTGGCACCGCCGAGATTTATCGCCAGGTCGAAGCGTTCGACGAGATCGAGGAAGCACTTGTCGTCGGACAGGACTGGGACAATGACGTGCGGGTGATCCTGTTCGTCAGGATGGCAAGAGATTGCGTCCTCGATGACGAACTGGCGAGCGCCATCAAGGCGCGAATCCGCAGCGGCGCCACACCGCGGCATGTGCCTCGCCACATTATCGCCATTCCCGATATTCCGCGCACGCGTTCCGGAAAAATCACCGAACTGGCCGTCCGCGACGTAATTCACGGCAGGCCGGTCAAGAATACCGAAGCACTCGCCAACGCAGAAGCGCTGGCGCATTTTGCGGACATCCCCCAGCTTGCGGAGTAGCCTTCGCTAGATTCCCTGGCGGATCAGCGTCTGGACAGCGCTGCTGTTCGCAAAGCTCTTGCGCATCTGCTTGAACCGCGGCAGCGACATCATCAGCTGCGCCGTCTCCGACTGTTTCAGCGCCGCCTCGTCGGACAGATCATCCATTTTCGCCGGGGCGCAGAGATGCGGCAGATAGGTATGGTCAGCCCCGACCCGGTCGGCACGCGCCTGAAATTTTGCCTTCGACCCAACCGGCCATTTTTCACGAAGGATGGTCATCACCACGAAATTCACGTCGCCACCCCATTGACCAGAGATGTCCTGGCCATCGAGGAATTCCGCGCCAATGGCAATCATCGCCGACAACGCGTCAGGATCAGCTGCCATCACCTCGCCGCGGTCCTGGTCGAGCCAATGGCCGAGAAGATTGATCCGGTCATCCGCATCGAGACCCATCAGGCGCGGATGCGCATTGCCGTCATGCGCGACGGGGTCGATGTCGATGATGTCGGATTCGCCCATCAGGCGGAGCATGGTGGCTGGCATGGCAATCTATCCCGAATTCGGTTCACTCATGGCCACGGGAACTTCGCGTGGCCCAGCCAGCCTTGTACGGAGCACAGGGCGGCTTGGCAACATCTGCGTGACAGCTTCAGGATACGGGGTCAGCAGGTGCCGAGGCGCTGGTTGCGACCCGCGAGCGCTTCATTTCGCGCCAGACAATGAACAGGCAACTGCCGATCACTACGACGCCGCCTGCCACTTCGGAAAGGGTCACAGTCTCGCCAAGCGCCAGATAGGCGACAAGCGCTGCCAGCGGTATCTGCATATAGCGAAGCGATGCCACGACAACGGCTTCGGAAAATTTGTAGGCGGTCGTGATGCACAGCTGCAGCCCTGAAGCGACCACGCCCAGCAGGACGAGCGTCACCATTACTGTCTGGTCGGGAACAATCATCGGCACGCCGACGGTCAGCGCCAGCATAGTCAGCAGAATGCCGCCGGTTCCGTTGTACCAGAGCGCGAGGCTGAACGGATTGTCCGCCTTGCCAAGCCGCCTGAGCAGAATGGACAGCGCTGCACCGGCCATGGCCCCGCCGATACCAAAAACCACATTGAAGGAGAACCCGCCATCCACAGGATTTGTCAGCAGCACGATCCCGATCATCCCGGTGACCACAGCGCTCCAGCGGTAGATGCCGATCCGTTCGCCGAGCAGCAGCGGAGAGAAGACTGTCACGAAGATCACGGAACTCTGGAACAGGGCCGTCGCCTGACCGAGTGGCAGCAACCGGAGCGAGGTGAACCAGAGCGTCATCGCGGCACAGCCAAAGGCGATCCGTACCATCAGCGTTCGCCGCGCATTGACCTGAAGAAACTGACGCCCCCTGACCGCCAGCGCCAGCAGCAGCAACAGCGGTATCGAACAGACGAACCTGTACAGCAGAACCGTAATCAGCGGCACGGCATCCCCGACCGAGCGCACACACAAGCCGGTGATCACCCCAAACATAATCGTCAAGAGTGTCATCAGGATGCCGATGGCGGAGCGGTTGAAAGACAAGGAAACTCTCTTGCAGAAACAGATCCCAGCTTAGGCGGCGGACCACGCATCTTCCAGCAATCTTTTGCCCGGGATGTTTCAGGGCTTTCAGATGCCCCATCTTTTATTGGGTGCCATCAATGCCTAATTGTTATGCACCAGAAATACACAGCGTCACCTCACGGCCCCTGTTCTGCCAATGACGGGGTGAAGCGAAAGATGTCAAACAAGGACCAGCGAAGATGCCCGTTACCAAGATCAAAGCCGCTAGCGCGGCGATTGCCCTGACCATGCTTGCAAGCCTTCCGGTTTCTGCCGGTGTGGTTGAGGACCGCAAAGCCAATTTCAAGGCAAGCAACATGTCGATGCGCATGATGGGCGCGGCCATGGGTAGCGAAGATTTCGACACCATCACCGAAGAGGCAATGAAGCTCGCCGCCTGGGCCGAGGTCATGCCGGACTACTTCCCCGAGGGCAGTGGCGCCGGCACAAGTGCCAAGCCTGAAATCTGGACTGATTTTGTCGGGTTCAAGGATGCGGCCGAGGCCTTCCATAATGCAGCTCAGGATCTGATCACCGTCGCCGCCAAGCAGGATGCGGCGTCAACTGCAGAAGCCCTGAAAGCCGTCGGCGCTAGCTGCAAGGCCTGCCACCAGAAATTCAAAAGCTGGTAATCACCAGGCTGGGCGAAAAAGCGGCAGTGCATGCGCTGCCAGCTGCAATCCGGCCATCAGCACCATCCCGACCACAAGAAGGTTGCGGCTGATGCCGCCATCAGCGCCAGCTACCTTGCCGGGCGCCTCGGCAGCTCGGCCGGTGACCATTGCCTTGGTCAGGCTGGTTTTCCTGGCGAACTTGTAGACGAGAATGGCAGCAAGATGCAGCAGCACCAACACGATCAGCACCGGCTTGCCAAAATGATGGATCTTGGCCATCAGATAGGGTGACACCGGCGCAAGATGCGCCAGCGGTCCATCGAACAGGATGCCGTCGGTCGAGAACATGCCCGTCATCGCAAGATAGCCTGTGATCATAAGCAGCGCGATCACGGACAGGGCAGCCAGCGGGCTGTGCCCGGCGGGTCGCGGGGCATCTGTGGGCGGCGACGCACGAAGCCAGCCGATCACGGCGACCGGTGAGCGGACAAAATTTGCAAACCTTGCATGATGGCCGCCGGCAAACCCCCAGATGACACGAAACACCACAAGCGCCAGCACGGTCAGTCCAGAGCGTTCATGGATATCCATGCGCCCCATATTGACCGACACGACGCTGATGATGACCGCTGCCGCAAGCCCCCAGTGAAACAGGCGCAATGGCAGGTCCCAGACAATCAGGCGATCACCCTGCTTTGGGCCATCTGTTTCCGGTGTCATTTCAAGCCTTCCCGTTCTGGCGCCGGGACGTGAAAGCCCCGGGTGTCTCAGGGAACAGAT
>JAKMFG010000009.1 GCA_022425565.1 Alphaproteobacteria bacterium | reverse complement strand
GCCTTCACCAAGGCGCGCGTTCGCGACCAGTATATGCATCGTTTCAAGATTCATTTCCCGAATGAGGAACGCTCTGCCGGCCGTCCGGCAATGACGCGCCCGGCCTATGAGATGCAGCGCGGGATGGGTGCCGTCTTCGGCCTGAACGCCGGATGGGAGCATCCGCTGTGGTTTGCCGATACGCCAGGCACCGAGGATACGAACGGGTTTGCCCGCCAGAACTGGTTCGAGCCTGTCGGCAGCGAAGCCGCGATGCTGCGTGATGCCGTCGGTGTCATCGACATCTCGAATTTCGGCAAATACGAGGTCACGGGCCCGGGTGCGGGCGACTGGCTCGACGCGCTGGTCGCCAATCATGTGCCGCGCGAGATCGGCAGGTCCTGCCTGACGCCGCTGATCGGCATGCGTGGCGGGGTGGCTGGCGACTTCACCATCACCATGACCGGTGACGGGAGTTACATGATGATCGGCTCCGGCATGGCCGAGCGCTATCACCGGCGGTTCTTCGACATGGTGCCGCTTCCGGACGGCACCGGGTTCGAGGTGGCGACACCGCGCATCGCCGGGTTCAATGTTGCCGGGCCGCGCTCGCGCGAGATGCTGGCCGGCCTGACCGACGCCGACCTGTCGAATGAGGGCTGGCGTTTCATGCGCTCGCGCAAGATCACTGTAGGCGGCATCGACTGCCTTGCCATCCGTGTCAGCTTCACCGGCGATCTGGGCTGGGAACTGCACTGCGCTGTCGATGACCAGACGGCGCTTTATGAAGTGCTCCTTGAGGCGGCGGCAGCGCATGGCGGCGGTCCGGTCGGTGGACGGGCGCTTGGCGCACTCCGCATCGAAAAAGGCTACGGGTCGTGGGGACGTGAATATTCGCCTGAATACTGGCCGCAGGAAGCCGGGCTTCACGGGCTGATCAAGCTCGACAAGGACTTCCTGAACAAGGAGGCCTATCTGAAGATCAGCAACACCCCGCCGCGGGAATCGCTGACCATGTTCGAGGTGGATATCACCGACAATGCCGATGCCAATGGCGGCGAGCCGATCTTCCTTGCTGACGGCACGCCAGTCGGTCGGGTGACTTCGGGCTCGTACGGCTATACGGTCGGCAAGTCGCTGGCCATCGGCTATGCGCGCGAAGGCGTGGTGCGTGCCGGTGACAAGGTCGAGATTTTCATTCTCGGCAAGCCGCATGCCGCCACCGTTCTGGACAAGCCGCCCTTCGATGCCGGCGGCGAACGGCTGAGGGCCTGATATCGGGTCTGGCAGGCTGAACCCAAAAAAGCGAACATATCCAACGGGGAGGGGCAGATGGAAGGCGCGATGAACAGAATGATGTCGGGGGTGGCGGATTTCGCGCTTGGCCTTGCCCCTGAAGACGTGCCGGAAGGCGCGCGCCGCGATGCCGCGCTGATGCTTCTCGACACACTTGGTGTTGCCGCTGCTGCCAGCCCGATCGAAGCAGGCCGTATCGCGCGTGATACCGCCAGCCTGCTATATGGATCCGCCGATCCGGCACACCGGGCGCGGATGCTGTTTGACGGGCGCGAGGCCAGCCTTGCCGGGGCCGCCTATGCCGCCGCTACCCAGACCGACAATCTGGACGCGCATGACGGGTATAACCCGGTGAAGGGGCATATCGGCGTGGCCATCATTCCGGCGTTGCTGGCGCTGGCCGAACAGGCCGAGCCGATGCGCGGCGCCGAAGCTCTGATGCTCGTCACGCTTGGTTATGAGATTGCCGGACGGGCCGGTCTGGCGCTTCATGCCACCGTCTCCGACTATCATACGTCGGGCGCATGGAACGCGCTTGGGGTCGCGGCGATGGCGTCACGCCTTCGCGGCCTGTCGGCATCACAGCTTCGCGAGGCCATCGGCATCGCCGAATATCATGGCCCCCGCAGCCAGATGATGCGCGAGATCGCGAATCCCAGCATGTTGCATGACGGGTCGGGCTGGGGTGCGATGGTCGGCATCTCCTCGACCATCCTTGCCGAACGCGGCTTTACCGGTGCGCCGGCGATCACGGTCGAGGCTGAGGAGGCGGCATCCTTCTGGTCCGATCTTGGCAGCCGCTGGATCATGCAGGCGCAATATGTAAAGCCTTATCCGATCTGCCGCTGGGCACATGCGCCGATCGACGGCGTGCGTGATCTGATGCTGGCGAATGGTCTTGGCCCCGATGACATCAGTCACATCCAGATCAATACCTTCCATGAGAGCGCCTGCCTGTTCCAGGGCGTGCCCGACAGCACCTCGATGGCGCAATATTCGCTGTCCTTCGCGGTCGCTACACAGGTGGTTCATGGCCGGATCGGGGTCGAGCAGGTGTCTGGCGACGGGCTGGCGGACGCGGCCGTCCATGCGATGATCAAGCGGATCTCGGTCGCCGAGAGCGCCGCGCACAACGCAACCTTTCCGCATACCCGCGACGCTGATGTGCAGATCACGCTGAACGATGGGCGGGTGCTGGATTCAGGACTTGTCCACGCCCGTGGAGGCAGCGAACGCCCGATGGACGAGCAAGAGATCATTGCCAAGTTCGAGGATTATGCCGCACCCGTGATCGGTGCGGACAGGGCAAGTGCAATCGTGGCGGCGGTGATCGGCATGGCCGACGGGACCTGCGGTCTTGATGATTTGCGCGCCCATCTCTACGCGCCTGCCTGAAGCGGCTGACCTGTGGCAGTGAGGGTCAGGCCGCCTCGGTGGCTTCTTCTTCGGTTTCCTTGTTTCGCGGCGTGACGAGGGCGAGGCCCATCATCATCGTAATCACCGATGCCCAGACCCAGGGCGAGTGCGTCTCGCCGAACAGCACCATCCCCCAGACCACGCCGCCAAGCGTGACCAGATAACCCGTCTGGCTGGCGAAGACCGGTCCGGCGAGATTGATCACCATGATGAACAGCGTGTAGGCGACGGCGGTAATGACGCTGAGCGCGATGATCGACCATTCAAGCGTGCCGAACGGGAATGCCGGAAGGAACATCTGGTCGGCGGCGAGTGTGATCGGCAGCATGATGACGGCCGCCAGTATGTTCATGCCTGCCGCGGTGCGCACCGGCCCGATATCGGCCAGCGCCGGCCGTGCCAGATAGATGTTCTCCGCCGCATAGCAGACGGCGCTGACACAGGCCAGAAGCACCCACGGTATGGCGGCCGGGCTGGGCAGGCTGCTTTCGGGAAGCACCAGCAGGGCGATCGCAACCGCGCCGAACACGACACCGCTCACCCGCAGTGCCGCCAGCTTTTCCGCACCGATGATCATGGCGATCCCGTAGGTCAGGATCGGGATCAGCGCCACCGTGATCGACAGCACGCCGGCCTGAACATGCGGCGCGGCGAAATAGAACAGGCTGTTTGGAAGTGAGGCGCCAAGCAGCGCGACGACCACATAGATTTTCAGGTGCCGCTTGCTGACGGGAAGCGGTCGTCCCCGCATCTGGGTAAATACCAGCAGGATCGCGCCGCCGACGACGCTCTGCCAGAAAGTGATCCCGAACGGTGTGCCGCCGGCACCCGTCGCGATGCGGGCCAGCGAGAATGACAGCCCCCAGACGGTGCCGAGGAACAGCAGCACAATCCAGGGAAGAAGCCGCTTAAAACGGTGTTGCGAAGATGGCGCCATAGGCTCACCCATGTCCGGCGGCTTTGTCGGCCTGTGGCCTTTGCCGGGAAAAATTGAACAGGACCGGCAGGCACCCGCCGTTCTCCGGCGACACTGCGCCTGAATTCCGGGCGTCGTCAAGCAATGAAAAGCTGTGCTGCCGCAACCGTCGGGACGGGCTGCGGATGCGGAATGAGCCGGCGCGGCATCACAGGCTTGTGAACATGTCTCTGTCGGGGCGAACCTCATGCAGCTTCGTGCAAAGGTCGATTTTCGGCATGACAGTTTCGTCCGTGACACAACGCTCAAGGCCAGCAGCGCCGGGGCGCATCTGGCCCTGCAGGATGCAGCACGCGCGGGCGACAGGCTGACACTTCAGTATGGCCAGCCGCTGGCCGTCACCGGCGGGGTGATCCGCCAGAGCTCGGTGATGGGCTATACCGGCGGCGGTGCCTACTGGGTCGACGATACGGTTCTCGATCTTGGTG
>JAKMFG010000313.1 GCA_022425565.1 Alphaproteobacteria bacterium | reverse complement strand
ATGCCGACTTGATCGACACCCTGTGATGTCGCGCCACCCGGTCACCCCCATGACCGAATCCGACGTGGCCAAACATATCGCTTTACAGTCGAAAAAAGTCATCACTAGGTGCCTCACGCTGGAAGATTTGTTCGCAGGAGCGCAGCTACCAAAGACAGCGGCCAACCCTGACCGAATCGATGTGGTAACACTCGATTGCATGGACGACAGAACTGAATCAGTTATAGGCCGTATGCTCTGGGACGGGCGCGCGGCAAACCCGTTTGTCGTTGGCTCTCAAGGCGTCGAGTATGCCCTCGTGCGTCACTGGCAGCATACGGGGCAGATCGCCAAGGTTGCCGCGCCACAAGGGATCGGACCGGCGGACCGGATGGTCGTTGTGTCAGGTTCCGTCTCGCCCACCACCGCAGATCAAATTGCCTGGGCCAAGAACAACGGCTTCGCGGGTATTGCATTTGATGCAACCTGCGTCTGCCGAAGTCAGGAAGCTCTCAACCAAGAGGTCGCCCGCACGGTTGCAGCCTGTCTGGAGGTCATCAGCCAAGGGCGCGACCCTCTCGTCTATACCGCCGAAGGCCCTGATGATCCAACCGTCGAGGCATTCAAAGCCGCCGCATCAGAAGATATCGCAGCAGCCAACCAACAGACAGGCGAAGCACTGGGATACATTCTGCACCAAACGTTGACGGAAAGCGGGGTGCGCCGCGCTGTGGTCTCGGGCGGAGACACCTCGGGCCATGCGACGCGTCAGCTGGGCATCTATGCCCTCACGGCGCTGGCACCGACAATTCCAGGTGCAGCGCTATTTCAAGCTCATGCTGAAGGGCCGATGGACGGCCTGCAGCTTGCACTTAAAGGCGGCCAGATGGGCAGCCATGACTATTTTGGCTGGATCAGAAACGGAGGAGGACCCCAATGAACCGCATAACCGCAACCTATGATATTGAATCGCCTGTCGGCGTTGCCCTCGCTGCAGAAGTCCTTGCCGGAGAGCAATCCACTGGTACTTTCACAAGGCTGGCCGCCGAAACAGACGAATTACGCGCACGCTCTGCCGCTCGGATCGAACGGATCGAGATCACAGGCAGCCGTGCAACTCCGTCTTTGCCCAGCCGCAAGGCCGGCAACAGTTACGAACGGGGCTTGGTAACCGTCAGCTGGTCCTTGGAGAATTTCGGAACTTCCCTTCCAACGCTTATGTCCACGCTGGCGGGCAACCTGTTTGAACTAGCCGAACTCTCGGCCATTCGCCTTGTTGATATGAACCTGCCAAGCGCTTTCGCCATGGAGCATCCCGGCCCACAGTTTGGGGCAACGGGCACGCGGGACTTCATGGGAGGGCATCAAGGGCCAATCATCGGAACTATAATCAAGCCCAGCGTTGGCATGAACCCTTCGGAAACCGCCGCCCTTGTGCAAACGCTGGTTGAAGCTGGGATCGACTTTATCAAAGACGACGAATTACAGGCCAATGGCCCCCATTGCCCGTTCGACGAACGCGTCAAAGAGGTGTCCCGAGTGCTCAACGCCCATACCGACAAGACGGGCAAACGGGTTATGTATGCCTTCAATCTCACCGACGAAATTGACCAGATGTGGTACAATCTGGAGCTTCTCGAGGCGCATGGCGGTACCTGCGCGATGGTCTGCATCAATTCTGTCGGCTTAACTGGCCTGCGCGCCTTGCGCAATCGTAGCCAGATGACAATTCACGGACACCGTGCGGGTTGGGGGATCTATTCCCGCTCGTCGAATATCGGGATCAGCTTTCCGGTAATGCAAAAGCTCTGGCGCCTTGCCGGCACGGACCATCTGCACGTGAACGGTCTGGCAAACAAATTTACTGAAACTGACGATGTGATCGCGCAATCGGCAACTTCGGTTCAAAAGCCAGTTACTGAAGGCGGCCCTGCGCATTTGGCAATGCCCGTCTATTCCTCAGGCCAGACGGTCTGGCAGATTGATCCCGCGCGCACCTTGCTGGGCAATGACGACTTCATCTACTGTGCAGGCGGCGGCATCCTAAGTCACCCAAGCGGCACGGCCGCTGGCGTCATTGCCTTGCGCCAAGCAGCGGACGCGGCCCGCAACGGGATCAGCATTCAGGACTATGCAAAAGAGCAACCCGAATTACAGGAGGCCATAGACACGTTTCCGGAAACAAGAGTCGCATTTAAGGGTAGCTACCCGAACAGGTAATTCGGCGCGGACAGACCAATGAGGGTGCTGTCAGACGAATGAGAACTCGCATC
>JAKMFG010000300.1 GCA_022425565.1 Alphaproteobacteria bacterium | reverse complement strand
TCCTTCAGGAAGGTCGGGCCGGCATCCTCTACCTTCATGCCGTTCGCCTCGAGCTGTTCGAAATACCAGCTGGCAAGCTCGGCTGACTTTGCGGCACAGGCGGCGCCTGTTTCATCGGCAGCCTTCTGCAGCGCGGCACGGGAAACGTCGTCAAGGCCGTCCCAGACACCCTTGTTGATGATCACATAGTTGCGCGGCAGCCATGCGTTGACCTTGTAGTAGTGGCTCAGATGCTCCCACACCTTACGGTCATAACCGGTCGAACCAGAGGAGATGAAGGCCTCGGCAACACCGGTGGCCAGTGCCTGCGAAAGTTCGGCAGCCTCGATCTGGACCGGGGTCATGCCAAGTTCCTTGGCAAAGGTCGCGGTGGCCGCGTTATAGGACCGGAACTTCACGCCCTGCGTATCGGCCGAAGAGGCAACCGGCTTCTTGAAGTAGAAGCCCTGACCCGGCCACGGGCAGGTGTAGAGCGCGACAAGGTTCAGGCTGTCGAGCTGAGCATTGACCTTGTCCTTGGCAGCAGCCCAGAGCTTGTTGTTCGCCTCGTAGGTGGTCGCCAGGAACGGCAGATTATCCCATCCCAGAAGCGGGGCTTCGTTGGCATGGGCCGACATGAAGCGCTCGCCGATCGGTGCCTGTCCGGTCTGCACGGCGCGCTTGATCTCGCCGCCCTTGAACAGCGAACCGCCCGCGTGAACAGTGATATCGATCTTGCCGCCGGTGTAGTCACGGACCTTGTCGGCGAACACGACACCCATCTCCGAGTGGAAGTTGGTCGCGGCATAGGCCATCGGCATGTCCCACTTTTCGGCCTGTGCGGCACTGGCCGACAGGACGAGGCCGGCTGCAACGGCTGTGAGGATCATTTTTTTCATAGGTCTCTCCCTTATTGATTCGGCCCTTCACCTGACTCGATGCGCGGTCCGTCTTTGTCGTTTCAGCAGTCTTCGGCTGAAATCCATTATGCCAAGACTGCAACCTGTTTTAGGAAAACTGTCAAGCGGATGCACAGAATTCAGGCCGGCTTTGCCAACTCTTCGACGATATCGCAATCCGGCAGCATGCCGAAGATCGCCGGCGACACCTTCAACTTGGATGTCCGGTTGCCTCCACCAAGAATAATATAGTCGAGATTCATCACCGTAGCCTCGACCCAGACGCGCAGTCCCGGCGGCAGGCCGATGGGCGTGACCCCACCAATTTCCATCCCGGTGATGGCGCGGGTATCCTCCGGCGGCGTAAAGGAGGCCTTTTTCGCACCAAGTCGTTTGCGCACGACCTTGTTCACATCCAGCCGGTGTGTCGCCGGCACCATGCAGAGCGCCATTTCCTCGGGCGCAGTCTTCGAACGCACAAGGATCGCATTTACCGAATTTTCGGGCGGCACCTTGTAATGGGCGCAAAACGCCGCGGTGTCGGCGAGGCTGTCATCACAGGGCCAGATTTCATAGGGCAGGCCAGTAGCCTTAAGAAAGGCTTCGATCTGCGGCAGGGTCAGTCCTGATACGTCATTCATGACATCAATCCTGCCAAAACGCCGAGGCACGATCCAGCCCCAAAGCAGGCGATCCGGCCTTTACAGCAAGCGGCGTGATGCCCATCTCCTGAGAATGGATAGAGACATGCGCCAGATTACGCCCGAGACCACGCTGAAGGCCACGCCCGAGGCCACGCTGAAGACCACGCCGAAACAGGGTGGCAGGATCGCACGGCAGGCCCGCGCCGCCGCTGCCACGATTGCCTTTGCCGTCGGGGTGGCAGGTGCCGGTGTGCTCGGCTCGGGAACCGGCGTGCAGGCCGGCGAGGATTTCCGCTTTCCGATGACGGCAGACCAGGCTGCCTACTGGCGGTTCGTCACCGACGGCGTGATGGGCGGGGTATCGCGTGGCAAGCTGTCATTCGAAACAACGGATGACATTGACTATGCCCGCCTTACCGGCGATGTCAGCACCGCCAACAATGGTGGCTTTATCCAGTTGCGCGCCGGCATCAGCATGGCCGGCCTTCCCGCCGGCGGCGCCGGTCTGGACGGCATAAGAATTCTCAGCCGCGGCAATGGCGAGACCTATTTCGTGCATCTGCGCACTCGCGACAACCGGCGTCCCTGGCACTATTACGCGGCCTCCTTTACCGCCGGCGATGACTGGCAGGAAGCCACCCTGCCGTTCGACAGCTTCCGCCATTCGGCGGGCCTCAGCCCGGCCACTCCGCGCCCGCAGGATATTGTCTCGATCGGCATCGTAGCCTATGGCCGCGACCACCGTGCCGATGTATCGGTAGCCGCCGTCACCCTCTACTGAGGGCGGGGCAGATGGGGTTCATTCGCAATGATACCGGCACCATCCTGCCACCCTTTGGCGGTGAGCGGGTCCCGTGGATTGGCGGCGATCTGCAGACCATCAGGCATTATCTGCGCCATGACGCGCCGGCTCCCGAAGCCAGCGAGGAAGTGCTGATCGAACTTGCCGACGGCGACCGCCTGCTGGCCGCCTTTCATCCGGCGACAGGCACCCGGTCAAAGGGATGCGTGATCGCGGTTCACGGGCTGAATGGCTGCATGGACGCCCAGCATATCTGGTGGCTTGTTCCCGAGGTGCTGGCCGCCGGCTACAGTCTGCTGCGGGTGAATATGCGCGGTGCCGGCCCGGCCCGGCCGCTGGCGAAGAAGACCTATAATGCCTGTGCCGGCGGCGACCTCGTTCCGTTTATCGAAGCGGCAGCGGCCCGTGACCCGGGTGCGCCCCTGTTCATGATGGCGCATTCGCTTGGCGGGACGGCGACGCTGAACATGGCGCTGGATTTCCCCGAGGCCGCAGCACGGCTTGCCGGGATTGTCACCATCGGCACACCCCTTGACATGGTGGCGACATCACGTCGTTTCAGCCGCCTTCGTAACCTTGCTTATGTTCGTCATATGCTGAGTGCGCTCAAGCAGCTCGCCGGCGATGCGCCGGACATCGACGATGACATGCTCGCGGCCGCGCAGTCCGCGCGAAGCATCACGGAATTTGACGAGCTTGTCACCGCGCCGATGGCAGGCTATGGCGGCGCGGACAAATATTACCGGGCATCCAGCGTTGATCAGCGGCTGCAGCAGATTGCTGTTCCGGTGCTTGTGCTGCAGGGGTCCAACGACCCGTGGGTGCCGGTGCCACCCTGCCTGTCACAGCCCGTTCCTAAGAACCCGCTGACCGGCATTTCGGTTGTGGTGACACGCGGCGGCGGGCATGTCGGCTTCCATGACAGCCGGCTCAACTGGCATATCCGCGCGACACTTGCCTGGTGCGACGCCGTGGCGGCAGCGGACTAGGCTGGGATCGGGGGCGCGCCTTCGGACCGCCAAGCGCGGGTCCCGGCAAGGTTCTTCCAGCCAAAGGCATGTTCTGACGGCCCGTTTGCCCGAAGATGTTCCAGCCGTTCCATCGCCTCGGCAAAATCCGGCGTGGTGCCGGCCGGAATCCACCACAACGCCAGAAAGGCCCTTTCCGGTGCAACGAACCATTTGTGGCGGTTGTTCATGAACCGCCGGTGGACCGTGTTCCACGCAAAGAATTCCAGCGCATCCGCCGTTTCCCAGACAGATAATGTGTAGGTCTCGCGTGGATCGGCCAGTATGTCCTTTGCCCGGGCGTCAGCCACCGGATCGTCCTGGCGCCAGACAAAGCCGGGCGACCGTTCGGCAATGCCGTTGACCTTGTTCAGCGCGGCCATGAATTCAGCCATCGCCGGCTGGTCGAGATCGTCGACCGCACGCGCGAGATTCACCTGCGCCAGATGATGTCCTGCCGGCTGCGGAAAAGTCTGCCTGTGAGGCTGCGTTGTTTGTGGCTGGCCGTCCGGCATCGATGACTGTCCTCACCGGTGAATGACTTCATTCCGAGAAGCCTATCAGACAGCTGCCGGAAACGCATGAGCCAAAACTTCACCATCAGGAAGGCAGGTCCGGGGATGATGCGGCACATGCCGCACTTCTAGCACCAACCTATGGAGCCGAGGCCGCACGCGTCGCCTGCTTTGTCAGAAAAATCAGACGCTAGCTGTCGGCACCTGCTTCCGGCTCGTTGATGTGGGCGCGCACCCCGCGGATGGCGAGCCAGACGAGAAAGGCGATGAACGGGACAGCCCCAGCCTTGACCAGATTGATATCCCATCCAAGGGCCGCAAGCGGCATCGGTTTTGCCAGATAGCCAACAAGGCCGACGCCATAATAGGTCACCGCCGCGATCGACAGCCGCTCCACCGTCTGTTGCAACCGCAGCTGCTGGCGGGCACGGGCATTCATCGACTGCAGCAGGTCGCGGTTCTGCCGCTGGATGATCATCTCTGTCTGGGTCTGCAACAGGTCGCCGGCACGGGTAATCCGCTCGGACAGGCGCGACAGCCGTTCGGCAAAGGCGCGGCAGCTGTCCAGCGCCGGTGTCATGCGCCGTCCCAGAAACCCGCGCACACCCTGAAAGCCCGGAAGCCGCGAAAGCTGCAGACTGGCGATGCGGTCCATCAGGATGGCTTCATAGGCCTTGGTCGCCGCTAGCCGATATGATGTCTTCGCATAGATTTCCTCAAGATCGGCCGCCTGCGCCGACAGCACCGACAGCAGCTGCTGGACCTGGCCATGCGATTGCCTGATCTGTGCCGCAAGGTCGCTCGTCAGGCTGCCGACGGTACGCTCGATCCGGCCGAGCGTGGCACCATGCTCACGCACCGCCGCAAAGCCCAGAAGCGCCAGCATGCGATAGGTCTCGAGCTCGACGATACGCTGGACCACTCGGCCCATCCGGTTTGACGAGATATGCTCGTTGAATATCGCGATCCGCGAAAACCCGGTATCGTCGATATCGAAGGCAAAATGGAGCTGTGCCGCCCCGTCGCTGAACAGGTTCGAGGCGATGGCGCGGCTCTGCATCATCTCGCCAACCTTCTCGGGATTGATTCCGCGTGGCGGCTTGCCGCCGATTTCCAGCCAGATGGCGTGAAAGACCGGGGCCGGTATGCCGCGTGCCCAGGCCAAGGGAAGATGGCTGTTCGCCGTATCGAAGGCATCGCCCAGAAGGCCGGTCGCCTGCTTGCGCCCTTTCTCGATGAAGCTGATCGAAAGGAACTCGGTATGCTGTTCCACCCGGATGGCGAAACCGTCCATGTCCAGCCGCAGGAATTTCGATCCTTCAGGGATGGGCTGCTGGCCGTTTGCGATCAGGAATTCATCGATATAGGCAAGGATGTCGGCAATGCCGCCTTCAGTCAGAAAGACATAGCGAATGAAACGGCCGGCACCTTCGAATTCGTGAAAGGCGCGGGCGTGAAGCTCGTCGGAAAGGCTGCGCCTGAGGGCGTGTTCTTCCATGGGGGCGGTTCCTACAACTGATCACGCCGGACAGCTGATGCCCGGGCGACAGGTTTCATTTTTCCCCCACAGCCATCGGTCAGCGTGCGAGCTCTTTCTCGATGACATCAATAACCTTGCTTGAATCGGGCGAGGTTGTCGAGGCGAACCATTCGACAAGATTGCCGTCCGCATCGATCACATGCTTGTAGAAGTTCCAGCGCGGCAGTTTCCTGCGCCCTTGCGTCGCCACCCACTGATAGTAGGGATGCGCATCATCGCCCTTGACGCGCACCTTGTCCGTCATCGGAAAGGTGATGCCGTAGTTGATTTCGCAGAACTGCTTGATCTGCTCCGAGCTGCCATATTCCTGGCCGCCAAAATCGTCACTCGGCACACCAAGGACGACAAGGCCCTGCTCGCGATATTTGTCATAGAGGGCCTGCAGCGACTCATATTGCGATGTGAAACCGCACATCGAGGCCGTATTCACGAGAAGCACCGTCTTGCCGGCAAAATTGGACAGCGGTAGCGGACCCCCATCGATATTTTCGAACGTGAAGTCATGCGCCGTCACGGGCGCGCTTGCAGCCGGATAAGCCAAAACCGTCTCCATGGTGATCAAAATGCAGGCAAGACCGCCAATTCTGGCGACAAGAGTGCGAATTCTGCCTATAAATCCATTGCCGGTCATCTGTCGGGTTCCTGTGGTCCGTGCGTGGCACTCGCTGCCGCAGCATATGTGGGAACTGAACAACGCTTTCCAATAGGGACCGGCGAGCGATCAGGAGATTTTACATGTCAGATGACCAGCAGCCGGCAGTTGAAGCAGCGACCGGAGACAATGTCATGGGCAAGGTTCTCGGCACGTTCGACGGGCTTGTCGACAATGCGACCGCCGCGGTTGGCGGCGCGGCATCCGCCGTCAAGGACGCCGGCGCGGGCCTTGTCGAAAAGGGCGGCGAGGTTACGGGAACGCTCGGCGAGAAAGCCACCGGCGCTGCCAGCGGCGTCGGCGCCGTGATCTCGGAGAATTTCGACGCGGCCGTCACCTTCGCCAAGGGATTGTTTGGCGGCTGAACAGACTGTCAGGCGACTTGCTGCGGGCCGGGCCGGCGGACATTTTGCCGCGACCAACTGCCGGGGCGTGACTTTGAAGCGTCACATCCCTAT
>JAKMFG010000295.1 GCA_022425565.1 Alphaproteobacteria bacterium | reverse complement strand
CTAAGATTGAGTCCGAGTTCTCCGGCTCCGCCGGTCTTGCCAAACCCGATCAGTTCCATTCCGGGATCTGGTGCCGTGACATTCAACCTGACCGGTGCGCAAGGAGCGTAGTGGCTTGCAAGCTGTCCGGGGCTTGCCGGTGTATTTTCGTCTGTCGGGGGCATCTCGGCGGCAAGTGTCATTTCCTGTGCGGCCAGCGCGGCGGCAACCGCCTCGCGGGTAACGCCGCCGGGCCGAAGGATATGGGCAGCCTCGCCAGTGCAGTCTATGACGGTTGATTCAACCCCGCTTTCACAGGGGCCACCGTCCAGAACAAGCTCGATCCGGCCGCCGAGCCCGGCCAGCACATGTTCGGCACGCGTCGGGCTGATGCGTCCTGATGGATTGGCGCTTGGCGCCGCCACCGGCCCGCCAAACGCCTCAAGAAGGCGCCTTGCCTCGGCATGCGCGGGGACGCGAAGCGCGATCTTGTCCAGACCGGCGCTTGTCAGAAGCGCAATCGGGCAATCCGGCCGACGGGTCAGGATCAAAGTCATTGGCCCGGGCCAGAAGGCCTCGGCAAGACAGGCTGCAATTGGCGTTGCAGTGCCAAGTTCAAACGCAGCGTCGGCCGACGCCACATGACTGATCAGCGGATTGAATGATGGCCGTTCCTTGGCAGCGAAAATGGCGGCCACGGCATCGGCGTTGCAGGCGTCACCGCCCAGCCCGTAGACGGTCTCGGTCGGGAAGGCGACCAGCCCGCCATGTGCCAGAATGTCGACGCCACGCGCCACCGACTCGCCGGTAATGGCAAGGCAGTCTGTCGTGACATGGTCGCGCGTTGCAGGCATGGGGTCTCCGGATATGCGGGGTCAGGCGGGTTTAGCGCAGCAGGTGCGTCTTCACCAAGCAAATTTGCCTCTTCCGATGTTGCGCACCGGCCGGATCGCGGCCATCTTCATCACTCCATTGCATGTCAGATTGCATGTCAGTTTCGACCAAGGGAGCGACCGGAATGTGTGGACGGTTCACCAGTACGGCATCACCAGAGGAGCTGATGCGCCGCTTTGGCGTCACCTTTCTGGACAATCTGCAGCCACGCTGGAATGTGGCACCGTCGCAGAGGGCGCTTGTCGTAACCCGCACCGGACTGCAGCCGGAAGCGGCCATGGTGGCCTGGGGTCTGCCGCCAGCGGGCGAGGGACGCAGCTTCCTGATCAATGCCCGCATGGAAACGGCTGCACAAAAGCCGACCTTCCGCGATGCCTTCGCCTCGCGCCGCTGTCTTGTCGTTGCCAGCGGGTGGTATGAATGGTCGGCACCGAAGCGGCCATGGCATGTCCAGCTTGCTGATGGCGGGGTGATGGGCATGGGCGGCCTGCTGCTGCGGCGCGGCAATGAGGACAGGTTCGTGATCATGACAAGCGCGGCGAATGGCGAGCTGACGGCCATCCACCATCGCCAGCCCCTTGTGCTGCCACCTGACAGTTGGGACCGCTGGCTTGCCGGCAGCCAGCAGGACGCGGCTGAGCTTTGTGTGGCGGCACCGGTGGCCTCGTTCAACTGGTATCGGGTGGGGCCGGCTGTCGGACGGGTGGCGGAAGATCATCCCGAACTTGTTACACCGCTGGATGACGCAGCACTGGCTGCCGAAAACCAGCCGTCTATAAAGACGCGGGCCAAAGACAAGGCACAGGGCGACCTGTTCGGCTAGGAATCAGATATCGGCGACTGTGACCTTGCGCACCTCGATGGCATAGAGATGCCAGAGCACAAGCGCGCCAGCTCCGCGCCAGGGACGCCATGGCTCGCCCAATATCTCCATCTCCTCGGCGGTTGGCCTGACATCCAGTGATTTCAGAATGCGCATTGCTTCCTGAAGCGCCACATCCTTGACCGGCCAGGCATCCATATCGGCCAGCGCGAAGAGGCGGAAATTGTCAGCCGTCCAGGCGCCGACGCCGCGTATGGCGACAAGGCGTTTCTGCACATCCTCGCCCGGCATGTTGGCAAGCGAGTCGATGTCGAGCCTGCCGCTGGCGATTTCATCGGCAATGCCGATCAGATATTCGGCTTTCCGGCGTGACAGCCCGGCCGTCATCATCTGCTCGATGCTGGCCCCGGCGACGGCGTCCATCCCGGTGACGCCGCGAGCTTCCATCTTTTGCCAGATCGCGCTGGCCGCGGCGCGCGAGACCTGCTGGCCGACAATGGCGCGGGCCAGCGTCTCGAACTCGGCGGGAAGCGACCTGTCGGGGGGCGGGCCGTATTTGGTGAGGGCC